>NZ_JBYUVT010000008.1:0-217140 GCF_058135255.1 Flavobacterium sp. LK-23 | reverse complement strand
TCTCAGAATCTCAGAATCTCAGAATCTCAGAATCTCAGAATCTCAGAATCTCAGAATCTCAGAATCTCAGAATCTCAGAATCTCAAAAAAAAATCAACAATCTAAAATCTAAAATTTATAAATGGGTGCTTTTGTAATTAGCAAGCGGTTTAATGATGAATATAAGTTTACGTTTACTTCTCGGAGAGGGAAAGTAATTTTTACGAGTTTGAGTTATGAATTGAGGTTTGAGTGTGAAGAGGATATTGAAAGGTTTAAAGCGAATATTGAGCTTGCGAAGTTTTTGAAGTTTAAAGGCTCTGGTGGGAAGTATTTTTTTAAATTGATGCTTGGTGATGTTCATTTTGCTACAAGTCGAAAATACAGCACGGAATTGCTTTTGCAGAAAGGGGTGAAAGAAATTGTGACTTATTCTTCTAGGGCGGAGATTTTGGATTTTTCTTCGAGTGAATCAATTTTTGGTGACGAAGAATCTGAAGATGAAGAAGTGGAGGAGGCGGCTGAATAAAAAAAAGCGTTCGCAATTGCGGACGCTTTTTTTATTTGTGGAATTTGCGAAAAAAAAGTTAATCGCAAAAAAAAAACCATCTATAAAGATGGTTTTAAAATCGTTAGAACTTAGGTTCTAATTATTTTTTTACTTCTTCTACTTTAGCAGCAGCAGAATCAACTTTAGCAGCAGCAGAATCAACAGTTGCAGCAGCAGAATCAACAACAGCAGCAGCTGAATCAACAGCAACAGCAGTAGAATCTACAGCAGGAGCTTCAGCAGCAGCGTCAGCTTTTTTACAAGATACAACAGTTAAAACAGCAACAACAGCTAAACTTAAAAATACTTTTTTCATCTTACTTTATTATAAAAGGTTAATTATTAATTCGTGGCAAAGATATAAATTTTTTAATATGTAAAATATTTTTTCACTTTTTTTTTAAAATATTTTCCTTACTCACGTTTATCTTATTTATCAAATAATATGCCAAAATTATAAATTTTTCTTAAATTATCTAATTTCTCGTCTAAATAATTTTTTGTTGAATAATCTTTATGAAAATCAGTTATTTAGTTTCTTTGATTTAGGATTTGTATTGTTTTTTAAGAGTATTTAAGCAGGATCGTTTAGACTTATTTCTTCAATTTTAACACCTTTATCAAGTCAAAAGGCTATGAGATGAGTTTTATGATCGTTTCAGTGGCTCCTTTATGGTCTTGAATAAACGATTTGCAGATTGCGCTTTTTTCTTCTAGAAAGTTTTTATCATTCAATAATTGATCAAAAATCACTTTAAGTTCTGCGCTCGTTGATATGGGCATGCAGCCACCAATTTTCACTAAATCAATTGCTTCTGCAAACTTCGAATAATTAGGGCCAATTACAATTGGAATTCCAAAAGTAGCAGGCTCTAATATATTGTGTATTCCTGGGTTTCCAAATCCGCCGCCTACATATGCAATGGTTCCGTAACTATAAATCTTAGTCAAAATTCCAATAGTGTCTATTATAAAAACGCTGTAATTAGATAAATCTTTGTTTTCTTTTTCTGAAAATAGAACCGTTGGTTTCGTGATTTTTGACAAAAGATCTGAAATCTGATCTGGTTTGATATTATGTGGAGCAATTATGAATTTTACATTTTCGGGGGCTTGATTGATGTATTCGGCAATTAAAATCTCGTCTTTTGGCCATGAGCTTCCAACGACAATTGTCGGTTGATTGTTTTTGAAATTTTCAATAAAATCAAGACGATTGTCTCTTTCTAAAATAGCATTTACGCGATCAAAACGAGTGTCGCCAGAAACAATTACATTTTTAAAACCAAGTGATTCTATTTTTTGTTTAGAGCTTTCATTCTGAACAAAAAAATAGGTGAATGCATTTAATGCTTTTCGGTAAAAACCGCCATACCACTTAAAGAACATTTGATTGTCTCTGAAAATTCCAGAAATTAAATAAGTAGGAGTCTTGCTTTTTTCTAATTCCTTTAAATAGTTTAGCCAGAATTCGTATTTAATAAAAAATGCAAATTCGGGATGAACCAGTTTTAAAAATCGTTTTGCATTACTTTTAGTGTCAAGCGGTAAATAAATGGTCACATCGGCAACTGTGTTATTTTTACGCACTTCGTATCCAGATGGTGAAAAAAAGGTTATAATAATTTTATGTGAGGGATATTTTTCTTTGATTTTTTCTATAACAGGAAGTCCTTGTTCATATTCGCCAAGTGAGGCAGAATGAAACCAGATTGTTTTGTCCTCTGCTTTAATTTTTTCTTCTAATACTGAAAATACATTTTTTCGGCCTTCAATAAAAAGCTTAATTTTTGGACTAAATAGCGCTATGATTTTTAAGAAAAATCCTGCGATGTAAATGGTTAGATTGTATAAAAAAAGCATGTAATTTTTTTTGCAGCTAAATTACATTTCTTTCGACTATTTTCATTGGTTTGAAGCTATTAATAACTATTTTTGTTCCTCCTTTTAGAGATTTCTGCCTAAAAACGGTGTCTTTAATTTTTTTAAATAGATTCAAAATGAAAAAAATACAAATGGTTGACTTAAAGAGTCAATACGAAAAAATAAAATCTACTGTAGATGCTTCAATTCAAGAAGTTTTAGATACAAATACTTATATCAACGGACCTTTAGTTCATCATTTTCAAAAAAATCTTGAAGATTATTTAGGCGCGAAACACGTTATTCCTTGTGCAAATGGTACTGATGCGTTGCAGATTGCAATGATGGGACTTGGTCTTCAGCCTGGAGACGAAGTTATCACTGCCGATTTTACTTTTGCTGCTACTGTTGAGGTGATTGCTTTATTGCAATTAACTCCAGTTTTGGTTGATGTTGATTTGCATAATATGAACATAGATATTGATGCGGTAAAAAAAGCAATTACGCCAAAAACAAAAGCGATTGTTCCTGTTCATTTATTTGGACGCGCTGCAAATATGGATGCGATTATGGAAATTGCAGCTCAATACAATTTATATGTAATCGAAGATAATGCTCAGGCAATTGGTGCAGATTATGTTTCTAAATCTGGTTCAAAAGTTAAAGTAGGAACAATTGGTCACGTGGCAGCAACTTCATTCTTCCCATCAAAAAACTTAGGATGTTATGGTGACGGAGGAGCGATTTTTACAAATGATGATAAATTGGCTCACATTATCCGCGGAATCGTAAATCACGGAATGTATGAGCGTTACCACCACGATGTTGTAGGTGTAAATTCACGTTTAGATAGTATTCAGGCTGGAGTTTTAAATGCAAAATTACCACTTTTAGATGAATACAATCAAGCACGTCGTTTGGCAGCAACTAAATACAATGCAGCTTTCGCTGGAAATGCGCATATCATAACTCCAGATTTTGATGCAAACGAAAATGATCACGTTTTTCATCAATATGTATTAAGAATCGTTGATGCAGATCGTAATGCTTTAATGCAACATTTATTGGATAAAGGAATTCCTTGTGCAATTTATTATCCAATTCCGCTTCACTCTCAAAAAGCATATTTAGATCCTCGTTATAAAGAAGAACAATTTCCTGTAACAAATCAATTAGTTCAAGAAGTAATTGCTTTACCAATGCATACAGAACTTGATGATGAACAGATTAAATATATTACAGACAGCGTAATCGAATTTTTAAAATAAAACAATTTAAATATTAGCCAAAATATAACCGCAAACCACCACGAAATGAAAGTATTAGTAACAGGAGGATTAGGATTTATTGGATCTCACACCGTAGTCGAATTGCAAAATGAAGGCTTCGAAGTAGTGATTATTGATAACCTTTCCAATTCTTCAGAAGATGTTTTAAATGGAATTACAGCAATTACAGGGAAAACACCTTTATTTGAAAAATTAGATTTAAGAGAAAAGACTGCAGTGCAGGATTTTTTTAAAAAACATAATGATGTTACTGGGGTAATTCATTTTGCGGCCTCAAAAGCAGTGGGCGAAAGTGTTGAGCAGCCTTTATTGTATTATGAAAACAACATTAGCAGTTTAATTTATCTTTTACAGGAATTACAGCAAAAACCTGAAGCAAGTTTTATTTTTAGCTCGTCTTGTACCGTTTACGGTCAAGCCGAAAAAATGCCAATTACAGAAGATGCTCCAGTTCAGTTGGCAATGTCTCCTTACGGAAACACAAAACAGATTGGAGAAGAAATTATTACAGACACCGCGAAAGTTACCAATATCAGCGCGATTTTATTGCGTTACTTTAACCCGGTTGGAGCTCACGAATCAGTAGAAATTGGAGAATTGCCTTTGGGGGTTCCTCAAAATTTAGTGCCTTTTATTACACAAACAGGTGTAGGAATGCGCCAGGAATTATCTGTTTTTGGTAATGATTACCCAACTCCAGACGGAACTGCAGTTCGCGATTATATTCACGTTGTCGATTTAGCAAAAGCACACGTAATTGCTTTACAGCGTTTGTTAAATAAAAAGAATTTAGCAAAAGTGGAAACCTTCAATTTAGGAACTGGAAAGGGAAGTTCTGTTCTTGAAGTGATTCATAGTTTTGAAAAAGTCAGCGGTAAAAAACTGCCTTATAAGATGATGCCTCGCCGCGAAGGTGATATTACTGAAGCTTACGCAAATACAGATAAGGCAAATAACGTCTTAGGATGGAAGGCTGAACTAAGTCTTGATAAAGCGATGGCAAGCGCCTGGGAATGGGAACAAAAAGTAAGGAATAAGTAATTTTTAAATAAAATTATAATTTTTTAAAGTCCCAGATTATAGTAATATAGTTTGGGACTTTTTTTTAAAGCATTTTTATGAAACAAAATTTAGATTATAAATTAATTTTTGCTCTTGCAGCAGTTGGAATTATCTGGGGAACAACCTTTTTAGGAATTCGCGTTGCAGTTGAAACGATTCCGCCTTGGTTTGTAACTTCAATTCGCCAGGGATTAGCGGGATTGATCATGATGACAATTTTATTGTTTAAGAAAGAGTTAAAATGGATTGGATGGGAGAATTTAAAACATCAGCTCGTTCCTTCTGTGTTAATGATTGTAATAGCAAATGGGTTTACAACCATAGCCGAGCAGACTGTACCTAGCGGATTAGCATCTGTGATAAGTGCCTTGTCTCCGATACTTATTTTTCTAGGCAGCATTATGTTTGGACTGCAAAAAATGAGTTTAAGAGGATTTATAGGTGTAATTATTGGATTTTCAGGGGTGGTTTTTATTTTTAAAGACGGCCTCGGATCCTTTTTAGATGCTGATTATAGAACCGGAATGATGTTCATGGGATTTGCGATATTGGCTTGGGCTGGAGGAACAATTTATACCAAACTTCATGGGAATAAATCTAAAAATATAATTCTTAATTTATTTTACCAGTTTACAATGGCTTCGTGCATCCAGATTGTTTTGGCATTTATTTTTTCGCCCAATATTGATGTGAGCTTATGGAGTTCTAAAAGTATTTTAGCAGCATTGTATTTGTCGATTTTTGGATCTGTAATTGCTTTTTTTAGCTATAATTACGCTCTGAAACATGTTACAGCAGTGCAGGTTTCTATTTTATCGTACATCAATACGATAATTGCAGTTTTTCTAGGCTGGCTGCTTTTAGACGAAGTGATTACAATAGATTTTATTATTGCTACAGCTTTAATTATTCTCGGTGTTTTTATTGTAAATTACAAGAAGAAGGAAAAGAAAGTTTTGTAAAATCTGATTCATTTTATTTTGTAAATTTGTAAGAATTAAAATGTAGGAATAATGGGCTCGGATAAAGAAAATAAAAAGAACAAGGTTGAAGAACCAAGAGTAGAATACGAAGTTCAAAAACCAAAATTTAAAGGTATAGATCGTGAAACTTTCGATTTTGATGCGGAATTTGCAAAAGGATTGACGCCAGAGGAGTTTAAAGCTGAAATGTCTAAAAGAATAAAAGCTTATCCTTGGAAAAAATAATTTTTGAAAATAACGTTCTGGAATATTTTGATAATTTAGTTTATACACTTTTTAAGGAAGAGTATTTTGGTTTTTCTGAATCTGCTCAGAATTATATAGATAAAATTGTTGGTTTTATTATTTCGAGTGTTTCAAGTTTTCCTCATAAGAAAACTCCAAAACCGCTTCAATATTTAGGATTAAATTATATCTTTTATAAATCTAATACGAGAACGACTTGGTACATTTTTTTTGAAAAACGAAATCAAAATTATCTTATTACTGGAATTCTAAATAATTACAGTGTAGAAGCAAAAGAGTTATAAAAGTAAAAATCCTCATAAACAATCTGTTCATGAGGATTTTTTATAAATATTGTTTTAACTGATTACTGACAACTTAAAAATTACGCATTAGCAACAGCAGCTTCTTTATCAATTTTATTAATCAATCCAGTTAAAACTTTTCCAGGACCAACTTCAGTGAATAAAGTAGCGCCGTCAGCGATCATTTGCTGTACTGACTGAGTCCATTTTACAGGAGCAGTCAATTGAATGATTAAGTTCTTTTTAATTTCGTTTGCATCAGAAACCGCATTGGCAGTTACATTTTGATACACTGGGCAAATAGGAGCAGAGAAAGTAGTTGCTTCAATTGCGGCAGCCAATTCTTCTCTTGCTGGCTCCATCATTGGAGAGTGAAAAGCTCCTCCAACAGGTAAAATCAAAGCACGTTTTGCTCCAGCAGCTTTCATTGCTTCGCAAGCTTTTTCAACAGCAGTAGTTTCGCCAGAAATTACTAATTGTCCAGGGCAGTTATAGTTTGCAGCAACCACAATACCGTCGATAGAAGCACAAACTTCTTCCACAACATTATCCGCTAAACCTAAAACAGCAGCCATTGTAGATGGGGTGATTTCGCAAGCTTTTTGCATCGCCAAAGCACGCTGAGAAACTAATTTAAGACCATCTTCAAAAGATAAAGTTCCGTTAGCAACTAAAGCTGAAAATTCTCCTAATGAATGTCCTGCAACCATTTCCGGTTTGAAATTTTCTAAAGTTTTAGCTAAAATAACAGAGTGCAAAAATACAGCTGGTTGCGTTACTTTAGTTTCTTTTAGTTCTTCGGCAGTGCCTTCAAACATGATATCTGTAATTCTGAAACCTAGAATTTCATTTGCTTTTTCGAATAATTCTTTGGCTAAAGCCGAATTTTCATAAAGGTCTTTACCCATTCCTGTGAATTGCGCACCTTGACCCGGAAATACGTATGCTTTCATTTGTCTAATTTGTTTTTTATTTTTTTTGATTGAAAATTAGTTTCAATTGAAAGGCAAAAGTACTATTTTTTTAGCTCGTATATCCCTTAAACATATAAATCCATGCTAATCTTGAAAATCTAAGATTAAAAGGAGTCAGTAAAGTAATCACAATAGCAATAATAGGAAGGATTCTTAAATCGAAGTTTGTTTCGAAAAAATACTGTGCAATACAATAGGTTGCAATTCCTTGAGCAACTGTTAATCCGTAGTTTACATACATAGCGCCAAAGAAATAACCAGGCTCTTTTTGGAATTTATAATTGCAATGACTGCAGTATTCATTCATTTTCGGAAAACTGAAATTCAGAAAAATATTTTTGTCTGTAAAAACTTTTCCTTTATGACAAACAGGACATTCGTTTTTTAAAATATGAGTTAATGCGCTTGACATGATATTGTTGATTTTTGTTTATACAAAGGTAATTCAGAGCATTATAAAAGTCTTTTTAGTATCTTCGCTTATTATAGCACAATAAAGACATTTTGATTTAAAATTTTCAAAAAGCAAATTCCAAATTACAAAATGGAAAACGGGGGATTTTTATAATCAAGAAAATAAATAATACCTATTATGAAAAAATATCCCATTTATAGTGTTCAGAATTTTAGCTGTAACGACATTCATCGTGATTTTTATGTAAATACTTTTAAAGAGCATTTAAAAAGTCACAGTTTTGTAGAAGAACCGCATCGCCACGATTCCTATTTAATGGTCTTTTTTACAAAGGGGTCGGGATTGCATGAAGTCGATTTTGATCAATTCGAAATCAAAAGAGGAAGTCTTTTTGTGCTTCAACCTGGACAAATGCACCATTGGAATTTATCGGAAGATATTGAAGGTTTCGTTATTATCTTTTCACAGGAATTGTACAATCTGTATTTCGGACAGAAAAAAATCAACGATTACAATTTTTACCATTCCATTCAAAACCGCCCCGAGATGGTTTTTGAAGAAAAGGAAATCCCGAAAATCCTACCTTATTTCGATTTGTTGATTCAAGAAAATAATCAAGCTAATAAATACCAATTAGACAAATTATTGAATTTATTGGATTGCATTCATATCGAAGTCGCCAGAAAATATGGCGAAACGTATTCGCATCAAACCCATTCTTACAATATTAAAATCAATACGTTTGAATCGCTTTTAGAAGAATATTTCAGAACAGAGAAACTACCTTCATTTTATGCAGAAAAACTAAATATTACGTTGAAGCATTTAAACAGAATCTGTAACGAAATTCTCCAAAAAACAGCAACAGAAGTAATTACAGACCGAGTGATTTTGGAAATAAAAAGAATGCTGATCGACAAACAATTAGCTGTAAATGAAGTAGCATTCAAAGTCGGTTACGAAGATTATTCGTATTTCTCCAGATTCTTCAAAAAACAAACCGGAATGTCGCCGACTGAATTTAGAAATATAAAGTAAAAAAGGGTTTCGACTTCGCTCAGTCTGACATATGATATCTTTAAGAATACGATTGTCAGGCTGAGCGAAGTCGAAGCCCCGTTCCTAAAAGCAAAAATCCCATACTAAAAAGTACAGGATTTCTTAACCAACCAATTAAATCCGAGAATGCTTAATTAGGCTTGTTTTACAAATTGTAATTCGATGTTTAATTTTACTTCTTCACCTACTAAAACGCCACCTGTTTCAAGAGCTGAGTTCCAGTTTAAACCCCAATCTTTACGATTAATTTTTCCTTCTATGCTTAAACCTACTTTTGTATTTCCCCAAGGATCAGTCATGATTCCGCTAAATTCAACTGGGAATTTTACTGTTTTAGAAACACCTTTAATGTCTAAATCTCCAGTTAATTCATATTCACCATCATTGATTTTTTTGAAAGCAGAAGATTTGAAAGTTAATTTCGGGTGATTTTCAGCGTCAAAGAAATCACCGCTTCTTAAATGTCCGTCACGATCCGCGTTTGCAGTGTCTACTGAAGCAATATCAGCAGAAAAACTGAACTCTGCATTATCAAAACTTTCTCCTTCTGTGATTGCAGAAGCATCATAAGTTCCGAATTTTCCTGAAACATTTGTAAACATCATGTGTTTAACTTTAAAACCAATTTCTGAGTGAGTTGGGTCAATTGACCATTTTGTAGTTGCCATAATTTTATTTTTTTAAATAATTAATTTGTTTCATTTTGATAGGACAAAGTTACGGTGACAGTTGTCCTGAAGCACTTAACCTAGATTAAGAAATGAAAAATGTGATTGTTTTTGCCACAGATTACACAGATTAAAAGGATTAAAAGAAATATTGCCACGAATTTCCACAAATTTCCACAAATTTCAATTCAATTTATTTCGAGCAATTGCTACGCCTGTTCGCTATCGCTCGAGACGTGGCGAAAAAAATCAATTTAATCCTTTTAATCTGTGGCGAAAAAAACTAATGCTTAAGCTTAGTTTTTGCTATTCATATAAAATGTCAGCGCTCCCGAAGGACATTTATTAACAGTAGAAATTATTTTCTCAGTTGTAGATTGTTCTGGAGTAATCCACGGTTTTTCTTTTGGGAGAAAAACATCTGGATTGTTTTTGACACAATTGGCAGAATGAATGCATTTTCCAGATTGCCATACAATCGTAACTTCTCCGTTTGTATATTCTTTAGTTAGGTTATTTGGATTCATGGTTTTAAAATTTTAAGGATGAATTTAATTTTAAAGTCAGACCAATTTCTTATTCATAAAGTTAGTCTTTCTTTTTTGAAATGGAGCAAAAAAAGAAACGATAATAATCTGATTTCCAGATTTATTATCGTTTCAAAGTACAGGTATTAATTGTTTTTGTTTGAATTAATAATTCATCGGAATGTCCATTAATAAAAATTCAGCATCTGTATTGGCTTTAATATTTAAAACATCAGTTCCTGAAATTCCAACTGCATCACGAGAGTTTAATTCCTGACCGTTGATGGTTACATTTCCTTTTAAAACGAAAGCATAAACTCCGTTTCCTTCTTTTTTGATTTTATATTCGGCCGTAACTCCAGAATCGAAATTACCCATATTGAACCATGCGTCTTGGTGAATCCAAACCCCTTCATCATCTGCATTTGGAGATAAAACCTGAGACAATTTATTGTGTCTATCGGCAACATCCAAAGTAATTTGTTGGTAACGTGGCGTAACATTTCTTTTGTTTGGAAACAACCAAATCTGCAACAATTTAGTCTGCTGATCTTCATTCGGGTTAAACTCACTGTGCTGAATTCCAGTTCCTGCACTCATTACCTGAATATCACCGTTTTTGATCACTTCCGTATTTCCCATGCTATCTTTGTGAGCCAAATCACCTTCCAACGGAATCGTAATAATTTCCATATTATCGTGAGGGTGAGTTCCAAATCCCATTCCCGCAGCAATCGTATCATCGTTCAAAACACGAAGCGCTCCAAACTGAATTCTATCGGGATTGTACCAGCTCGCAAAACTAAAGCTATGATAAGCGTTCAACCATCCGTGATTTGCATTTCCTCTTGTGTCTGCTTTGTGCAATACTATATTTTCCATGATTTTGTCTTTTATTGATTTTGATAGTACAAAGATACAGTCGATGTAGACGAAAAGCACTTAATGTAGATTAAGAAAGATTCTGAGGTTTTAAGATGCTGAGATGCTAAGTTTTTTTCGGGAGCAGAAGTATCGTTTTCAAAAGACGTTTAGTCCCGCTATCCGTTTCAATCTTTTGTGTCTCGTTAAAGGAACGAGACACAAAAGGATTTCCACTTCTATCGGGGCTATTTTAGAAGTTTTTAGTTTTCAGAAGAAGTTTTATTTACGATTGAACACAAAGTGTAACCACAAAGTTTGTCATCCTGAGGAACGAAGGATACACTCGGAAGTTGACAAAGATTGGAAATTAACATGTTTTTACCTCAAAGTCACCATAAAGTTTGTCATTTCGACGAAGGAGAAATCTTCGCAAGTAACTCTACAAAGATTGGAAATTTTAAAGGTTTTTTATCTTCAAATTAACCATACAGTTTGTGATCCTGAGGGACGAAGGATCACACTAGAAATTGCGCCTGCATAATCGCCAATCTTTGTCGACTTCCGACTGTGATCCTTCGTTCCTAAGGATGACAAGATTGCGTTAGACAATTGCACTCAAAGAAAAATAATCTTTGCGACTTAGCGTCTTTGCGAGATTATTAAAAACTACTTAATCCTAACCAATTTGCCTTTCCCTACCACTTCATCAAGATAATTCGCAGAAGGGCTTTTCTTATCATGCATAAAAAAAGGAATTGTATCTTTTTCGATTTGGTCTTTTGGAATACTGATAATCAAATCGGTATTAATGAAATTATCCAATAGTATTACATTGCCATAAGAAACTTTTCCTTTCGGCAAATATTTGTTATCAAAGGCAAAAATGCTGTCCTTAAAAGTAATTTTATCTTTTAGGATATAATCATTATCGTTTTCAATCAAATAATTGTATCGGCCAGTAAGTTTATCTGTTTTCTGGTTGAAGTTAATGAAAAACAGCGTGATGAGTAAAGCAAAATATTTCATGGCATTCTAACTATATTGATTCATAAATTGCTGTACAACAGCATCTGTATTCTCGTGGCGTTTTTTTCTTTCTAAAACAATTGGTGGGGCGGCTCTTTCTAAGCAATCTTTGACAGCGCAAGTCTCACAAGTTACACCAACAATTCGTTTCACCAAAGGTTTTCCGTCGATGAATTTGAATTTCTTTTTCATGGTTGGATTGATCAAAATTCCAACAGAAATACTTCGAATGGTATCATGCAAAAAAGGATCTTTTGTTGCCGATGAAAATACTAAATATTCGTTTCCGCTATTGGCATAACTCGATATTTGGGCATCAAAAAAATGAGATTTGTTTTGTTTGATCGCTTCGTCAATTGTTTTTACCGAAACCCATCTTCTGCAATAATGTTCGTTGGTTTCATTCGCATGTGGTTCTTGCTGATGTGTAATATGCAACTCTTTATTGATCTGGTAAAAATCAGAATCGATTTTATGTGATAATCTTAAAAAGAATAAATTTTTCAACTGAAAATCTTTCGGCAATAAATTGGTCAATCTTTGGTAAAAAGATTCGGGCGAAACTTCAAAACTTTCAATTAATTGAACAAATTCTTCGGGTTTTGGATTTTCATTTTCTAAAAAAGAATTGATTTTATCGACAACTAATTTTCTCGGCAATAATAAAGCACCGGCAAAATAAGAAGCATAAAAGTTATGCAAAACCTGATCGAAATTTTCAAACTTAATCCAGCTGAAAGTCAGTAATCGATCGGATATTTTTAGATAATTATAAGCGATTTCTTTAGCTAAAATAAAAGCTTTTTGTGGAGCGTCAAGTTCGGTAGAAAGCAATAAAGTTTTGCTTGTCGGAACATAAATAGAGCGCAAATCGCCCAAAGCTTCCTGATCTGTAAAAACGATTTCTTTGATATTATATTCGTACTCTTCTTTTAAAATAGCTTCCAATTCTTCAACGCTGATTTTAGAATCCAGATTAATCTGAAAAGACTTTGAAAAAGCAATTACTTTTTCTTCTAAATCTTCAAAATAATTGCTGTGAGCTTCCTGATATGAACGCAAAGCGGCTAAAAAGAAACTTTCACGGCTTAGATTATAATGCTGAGCAATTTCGATAATCGTACTAATAAATGCATTGACTTTGGCGGGAGCATTCGCAATTATATCAATTAAATCGGCTTCCTGAATTCCGAAAAGCTCTAGCGGAATCTCTTTTAAAATTCCAGATTTCAAGATTTCGCCAATTGGTGCGAGATTGTTATCGAGTTTTAAAGACACCATTTGGTCGTAAGTTACGTCCAGATGTTCGCAGAGAAGCAGAATTTTATCTGTTTTTGGATATTTTTTTCCCTTTTCAATCTCATTTAAATACGATTTTGAAAGATTGGTCAGTTTGGCTAAGCCAAAAAGAGACAAGTTTTTTTGCGTTCGAACTTGTTTCATTTTTAGCCCAAAAATCAGCTTTATATAGTCTTTTTCGATATCCATAATCCAAATGTAAGTAATCTAAAAATAATCGCCAAAAAAATATTTTTAAAATTTAGCGAACGTTCGCTTGTTTTGTAAAAAACTTTTTTATAACATTGTATCGTTGAAACTTGTTAATTATGAATTAGTTATGATTGAGTTGTTTTGATGCGATGAAAAGGATTGAATAGATAATCTGTTTAGTCAAATTAAAAATTAAAATCTGCAGCTATGAAAAACCAATTAGAGATTACTGAAATGGCTATAGAATTCCTAGCCGACAAAAAGCTTGCTTATCCAAAAATCTGGACAGAAGAAGCGACTGCGTTTATTATCGAATTGCACAGAAAATTCGAATCGCAAAGAAAATTATTGCTTTTACAGAGAGAACAGAAACAAGTCACTTTTGATCAGGGAATCATGCCCGTTTTTACTCCTGAAACAAAAAGCATCAGAGAAAGCAATTGGACAGCTGGAGAAATTCCTAAAGATTTACTGGATCGAAGAGTGGAAATTACTGGTCCAGTTGACCGCAAAATGATTATCAATGCTTTGAATTCTGGCGCCAAAACGTTTATGGCTGATTTTGAAGACAGTACTTCGCCAACTTGGCAAAACCTTATGGATGGGCAAGTGAATTTAATTGATGCAGTAAAAAAAACAATTACGTTTACAGATTTGGTTAAACAGAAATCGTATCATTTGAATGAAAAAATAGCAACGCTGATTGTTCGCCCAAGAGGTTTGCATTTGCCAGAAAAGCATGTTTTAATTGAAGGAAAAGAAGTTTCGGGTTCTTTGATAGATTTCGGACTGTATGTTTTTCATAATCATAAACGACTTTTGGAAAATAATTCTGGACCCTATTTCTACATTCCGAAATTAGAACATTATCTGGAAGCACGCTGGTGGAATAATGTAATTGATTTTACCGAGGATTATTTGAAACTGAAAAGAGGAACTATAAAAGTGACGGTTTTAATTGAAACCATAACAGCAAGTTTTCAGCTGGATGAAATTATTCACGAATTGAAAGAACATATTGTTGGCTTGAATTGCGGACGTTGGGATTACATTTTCTCATACATCAAGAAGTTTAGAAAAAATCCAAAATTCATTGTTCCAGATCGCGATCAGGTAAATATGACTTCGCCTTTTATGAATGCCTATTCGAATTTGGTAATTCAGAGATGTCATAAAAGAGGAATTCATGCGATTGGCGGAATGGCAGCACAGATTCCGATTCGAAACAATGAAGAAGCCAATGCAGTTGCTTTCGCAAAAGTAAAAACCGACAAAGAGCGTGAAGTTCGAAATGGTCATGACGGAACTTGGGTAGCGCATCCAGATTTGGTTGCGGTTGCAAAAGAGATTTTTGATAAAGGAATGCCAACTCCAAATCAGATTCATATAAAAAGAGAACATCGAAAAATTACAGAAGCCGATTTGATTGAACCACCAATTGGAATCATCACTGAAAATGGTGTTCGAAAAAATATCAATGTTGGAGTTTTGTATTTGGCTTCCTGGCTGAACGGACAAGGCGCTGCCGCTTTGCATAATTTGATGGAAGACGCAGCAACGGCCGAAATTTCAAGATCGCAATTGTGGCAATGGCTTCAGAATAAAGTGCTTTTGGATAATGGACGAAAATTAGATTTGGCTTATTATCATGAATTGGCTTTAGATGAATTCAGAAAAATCAAAGAGGAATTAGGCGAAGAAAATCATGAAAAACAACAATTTCCATTGGCTGAAAAAGTATTGGAAAGATTAGTTGTAAACCCTGATTTCGTTGATTTCTTGACGATTCCGTGTTACAAATACTTATAAACTTTTAAAATCTGCTCAATCTGCCAGATCTGCGAGCGAATAATTTTTTTTCCGCAGATTTTGCAGATCAGGCAGATAAAATGAGAAAAGTTAGTCCAGTTAAACTGAAAACTAAAAACTGCGACTGAATACTAAACTTACGAACCACTTTAACTAAACTATATTATGAAAACAACAGAAGACAGAATTCAGGAATTGATTAACGATTGGATTACAAACCCGAGATGGAAAGGTGTTGAGCGTCCTTACACCGCAAGCGAAGTAGTAACGCTTCAAGGGTCTTATAAAATTGAGCATTCTATTGCCAAAATGGGTGCAGAAAAATTATGGAGAAAGTTAAAAAGTCAGGATTATGTTGCGGGTTTGGGAGCGTTGACTGGAAATCAGGCAATTCAGGAAGTCGATGCGGGTTTAGAAGCGATTTATTTAAGCGGATGGCAGGTTGCTGCTGATGCAAATCTGGCGGGAGAAATGTATCCTGACCAATCACTTTACCCAGTAAACAGCGTTCCGATGGTGGTTAAAAAAATCAACAATGCATTGTTGCGCACCGATCAGATTCAGATTGTAAATAATATTGAAGATAAAAAAGATTATTTAGTTCCGATTGTGGCTGATGCTGAAGCAGGTTTTGGAGGAAACTTAAATGCTTTCGAATTGATGAAATCTATGATTGAAGCTGGAGCTTCTGGAGTTCATTTTGAAGATCAGCTGAGTTCTGCTAAAAAGTGCGGACACTTGGGTGGAAAGGTTTTGGTGCCAACTCAGGAAGCGATAAATAAACTAATTGCAGCACGACTGGCTTCAGATGTTATGGGTGTTTCAACTTTAATTGTGGCAAGAACAGATGCTGATGCAGCTAATTTATTAACGAGCGACGCAGATCCAAGAGACAGAAAGTTTTTAACGGGCGAGAAAACGCCTGAAGGTTTCTTTTATGTAAATAACGGAATCGATCAAGGAATTGCAAGAGGTTTGAGTTACGCACCTTATGCCGATTTAATTTGGATGGAAACCAGTAATCCAGATTTAGATTATGCTAGAAAATTTGCAAAAGCAATGAAAAAAGAATTTCCAGATAAAATGCTGGCTTACAATTGTTCTCCGTCTTTCAATTGGGCAGCAAAATTATCAGTTGCTGAAATGGAAACATTCAGAGAAGATTTGGCTGCAATGGGATATAGCTTCCAGTTCATCACTTTAGCAGGATTCCATGCTTTGAATACAAGTATGTTCGAATTGTCTAAAGCGTACAAAGAGCGAGGAATGGCAGGATATTCAGAATTGCAGGAACGCGAATTCGCTTTACAGAAAAACGGATTCAGAGCGGTAAAACATCAGGCTTTTGTGGGAACTTCGTATTTCGATGCCGTTCAGAACACAGTAATGTTAGGAAAATCAGCAATAACCGCAATGGAACACTCTACAGAGGTTGAGCAATTTTAATTCTTTTTTTTACCATTAAGATATTAAGAAAGTTAAGCTTTATATCCTTAAAAATAAGGAAGATTAAGTCTAGCTTAATGAATCTTAATATCTTAATGGTTTAATTTTACTTTTTCAAAAGGCGAGCTTTCATTTTACTGAAAAATTCCGGTGTTACACCAATGAAAGAAGCGATTTGTTTTTGAGGAACTTTGTGAACCAATGTTCCGTATTTTTTTGTGAATTTTTCGAAACGTTCTTCCGCAGGTAAACTCAAATTGTCCATTAATCGCTGTTGATTCGCAACTAATGAATTCTCAATTAAAATTCTGAAAAAACGTTCCAGTTTCGGAATCTCAAGGTACAATTGTTCCTGATTTTCTTTGGATAAAGAAACCACTTCTGCTTCTTCCAAAACTTCAATAAAAAGTTGACCTGGTTTCTGTGAAAAAAAGCTGTACATATCGCTCATCCACCAGCCTTCGCAGGCAAATGATAAAACATGTTCAACAATATTGTCGTTGATATTGAAACTTCTTAAAATTCCAGAGTTTACAAAATACGAATGTTTGCAGACTTCGCCGGCGTTTAATAAAAGCGTTTTGGCTTTGTAAGTATTGGTTTCTAGTTTAGATAAAAAAAGCGCCTGTTCTTCTTGTGTCAGAGAAACGTGTTTGGCAATGTTTTCGAGAATTAATGCCATTATTTTTTATCGTCTATTAAAGTAAATGAAGTTGCTTTAAATCTATCTCCTTTAATTTCTCCCGTAACTAAAGCTTTACTAATCGCATTACAGAAACCTTTTTCTGAGTGTGCATCACCGTGATCGTGAATTGTAGTTCCGTCCACGAAATAGCTTTTTCCGTCAATGCGAACGGCTAAATCACAGCTTTTACCTTTCATTCCGAACTGACATTCTCCGCAAGAAGCTTCAACGATTGTTGGTTTGTCAAATTTCTTTTTGTCTTGCGCCTGTACTGCGATTCCAATAAAAAGGAAAGTCGCTAAAAGTATATTTTTCATTTTCTAAGAGTTTACAGTTATTAATTTTGCCGTTTCTTTGGCACGCTCTATTACTTCGTTAATTGGAGTTGAAAGTGTATCGTGGCTTAAAACCACACCCATTCTTCGGTAAGGTCTTGACGTCGGTTTTCCAAAAATCCTGAAATCGGTTTTGGGTAAAGCGGCTACTTTTTCGATTCCGCTGAAAGTTGGATTGGCTGAATCTTCTGATGCTAAAATTACAGCACTTGCTCCAGCTTTTTCTAAAGTAATTTCAAAAATTGGAAGGCTTAAAATAGCTCTTAAGTGCAGTTCAAATTCGTTGAAGTTCTGCGTTCCTGCTAAAGTTACCATTCCGGTATCATGCGGGCGGGGAGAAAGCTCAGAGAAATAAACGCCTTCATTGGTTAGGAAAAACTCAACACCAAAAAGTCCGGCACCGCCAAGCGCTTCCGTAATTTTTTCGGCCATATCCTGAGCTTCATATAAATCCTTTTCTGATACCAAAGCCGGTTGCCAGCTTTCTTGATAATCACCTCTTTCTTGTCTGTGACCAATTGGAGCGCAAAACAAAGTTGGGTTGTTATTTTGAGTAATCGTTAAAAGTGTAATTTCTGAATGGAAATCTACAAAAGCTTCTACAATAACTTCGATAACATCACCACGAGAACCTGCAACAGCACATTGCCATGCTTTTTCGATATCGCTCTCTGTTTTGATTGTTGATTGTCCTTTCCCAGACGAAGACATTAATGGTTTTACCACGCAAGGAATTCCAACTTCCTGAACGGCTTTTTGCAGTTCTTCTGCAGATGTTGCGTATTGATATTTTGCTGTTCGTAATCCCAATTCTTTTGCTGCTAAATCGCGAATAGCTTTACGATTCATGGTAAAGTTTGCCGCTTTCGCTGAAGGAACAACGGTGATTCCTTGTTTTTCGTAATCGTAAAAACGCTCGGTACGAATAGCTTCTATTTCTGGAACTATAAAATCGGGTTGGTGTTTGGCTACGATTCGGTCAAGCGCTTCTCCGTCGAGCATGTTGATGACTTCAAAGCTGTGAGCAACCTGCATGGCTGGAGCATTTTCGTAACTATCAACTGCAATTATGGTTTGTCCGATTCGTTGTGCGGCAATGACAAATTCTTTGCCTAATTCGCCTGAACCTAGGAGTAATATTTTCATTTTGGAGTGTTGTATTGTTTGAGTAGTAAAAGTAGGGAAAAAGCTTTTTTTAACCGCAAAGTTCTCGCGCTGATTTTGCAAATTAATTTAACCGCAAAGAGCGCAAAGAATTACGCGAAGAACGCAAGGTCAAGTTTTTAAGTAAAAGAAAAGGTTCGCAAAGATTTTAAAATATCTTTGCGAACCTTTGCGTAATTCTTTGCGCTCTTTGCGGTATAAAAAAAATAATCTTAATGAAAATGATCTTCTTCAATCTCAAATTCAGCATCTTTTTCCCAGATTTCCATTTCACAAGGTTTGCAGTTGAATTTTAGTTTGTATTCCAACTCACCTTGTTTTAAAACCAAAGGTTCTTTTACTTTAACACCCACTATATCTTTTTGGTGAATTGGGCATTTTTTTAACTCGTACTTGATGCAATATTTGGTTGTCATTACACGAGATTTTCCTGGATCCCATTGTAATTCGAATGCTTTTTCGATTTCAGTAACACCGTGGCGTTCGTAGAATTTACGAGCCGTTTTGTTCGAAACGTTGTACATAAAATCTAGTTTGGTTTCTGGATACGGATGTGACGTTTTTACCAATTGATGTTCTTCGCGAACGTAATTTGCTAGACGAATTTCTGATAATTGATCGAAAACATTTCTTCTCATTTCGTTGATTTTTGAAATAGGAAGGAACCAGTTTTCAGTGAACATTACATTGATTTCATCAGCGTTGTAAGGCGTAAAACCTGTTTTGGCTAATTGAACTTTTATGTTTTCTTCGATTGATTCGCCTGTTTTCGTTTGTTCTTTCGGGTGCTCTAATTTTACTATACTTATGTTTCCATCTTCGTCGGTTGCAATTAATTCAAAACCGTTTTCGTTTTCTGTAAGCAATAAAGTTGTTCCAATTTTACGAATTGCACTGTCTTCTCTTTCAACAATTTTGATGAAAGCAGCGTCGTTATTTCTATAAATGAAAGTTCCGTCTTTAATTTCTTTTAAAACGTTTGGATATACTTTTCCGTTTTCGGCTTTGTTTACGTAGATTCCGTCAGCGTCATTATTTTCGTTGATAAAGCAAAGTCCGTCACCGTTGTTCAATAATTCGCCGTTTTCGATTTCGTAAGCGTTTCCAACTGTTCTAATTAATTTACCGATATACTGTCCTTTTGATTTTGGACTTTCCCAAGAACCAATAGAACTGTGTCTTTCGTTGACGAAATAATCGGTGTAACCACGATTGAAGGTTCTGCTTAAAGTAGAATCAAAAGTATACGTGCATTTTCCTGAAGAAGCTTTGATGTATTTATCACTTCCTTCTAAAAAGCTGTCTAGTTTTTGACGAAGATAAGATACGTTGTTTTTAACATAAGCTACATCTTTTAATCTTCCTTCGATTTTGAAAGAAACGATTCCAGCTTCAATTAAATTTGGAATCTGATCTGAAACATCTAAATCTTTAATTGAAAGCAAGTGACTGTTTCTGATTAAAGTATCTCCATTTCCGTCGATTAGGTTATAAGGTAAACGGCAGTTTTGCGCGCATGAACCACGATTGGCGCTTCGTTCTCCGTTGGCCACACTCATATAACAGTTTCCGCTAAAAGAAACACACAAAGCTCCGGTTACGAAAAATTCTAGTTCAACATCAGCGTGGTCGTATATTGTTTTAATTTGATGCAAGTTTAATTCACGTGCTAAAACAACACGTTTGATTCCGGCATCTTTTAGGAATTTAATTTTATCTGCGTCACGATTATTGGCTTGTGTACTGGCGTGAAGTACGATAGGAGGCAAGTCCATTTCCATAATCGCCATATCTTGAATAATCAGGGCATCGACACCAATATCGTACAGTTCCCAGATCATGGCACGACAAGTTTCTAATTCATTGTCGTATAAAATGGTATTCATAACCACAAAAACCTGTGCGTTAAATAAGTGCGCGTATTTAACTAGTTCTGCCACATCTTCGATTGAGTTGTTGGCATTAGAGCGCGCTCCAAATTGTGGCGCGCCAATATATACAGCATCAGCGCCACTGTTTATGGCAGCGATTCCTCCAATTAAATCTCTAGCAGGAGCTAATATTTCGATTTTCTTCTTCATTTCTAAAACTTTAGACTTTTGTGGTATTCCCGAAAAAAAGTGTGCAAAGGTCTAATAAATTATTCGAGTTTGCTAGCGATGAAGCGATTTTTTTGAAATTGTTAACTTAATATGGAATGATTTAATTTTAATTTTTGATTAAGAAAGATAATTAATCGAGCGGGAAATTATACCCAAGTGCGAATACGGCGGTAGACTGTTTTGCAGCTGGATGAAAATACCCAGAAATTCCGATTTCGAAATTATTATGTCTGCCGACAGCCAATCCAATACTAAATGGAATATGTAGTAAAACATCGCTTTTATTAAAATTAACGTTTGGTGTAAAGGTCTCTAATTTGCCAATCGACGTTCCGATACCACCTTCAATAAATGGAGCGACCCATGGAATTGGTGCACAAAGACGAACTTTTCCTCCCATCAAAAAAGCATTAGTTGTTACTTTATATTGAGGTTGATTTTGCAGATTTTGATCTTCATCAACAGATTCAAAAATGGCACCAGCGTAAGGTCTTATACTAAACCATGATTTTAGTCCTATAATATATTCGCCTTGAAGATAAAGGCCTCCTCCCATAACATCTACTTCATCCTGGCTTCCATAATCTTCGATATAATAAGAAGAACTTGATCCGTAACCTATTGATGCTTTAATGAAGTTACCTGTTGCTTGTGCTCTTAAATGATTAGAAAATAGGCTGATAAAGAGAACAAATGTAAATAGAAAGCGGATTATAAACTTCATTAGGTTTTATTTGATTAGTTAAGATTTTTTTAGCGCCACAAATGTAAGAATTGTTATCTTAATTAAACAAATAAAAAAAACCGCCCAATCCGAAGACTGAGCAGTTTTCAAAAAAAAGCATGAATCGTTTAGCTTGCTCTCATTTTAATTTGTGATAAAGTATTTTGAATACTGTTTAATTGTTTAGAAACAATATAGATCTGATCGTGCTCTAAATGATTTTCTTCTAGTGCTTTTTTGTATTTTTCAACAGCAGCTTCTTCACCTGTAATACAAGCGTTTATAATGGCTTCTGTGTCGCCGCCAGTAAATGCCGATTTAATATCGATCCAAACTCGGTGTAAAGCTCCTAGTGGCCCTCCTCCTGAGTTGTCTGTTGATTTTCCTAGTTTATTGATTTGATTTTGTAGTTCTACAATAAATAAAGCGCGTTCGCGGGCATATTCAAGGAAATCTGTTTTCATTGCAGGATTTTCTATATGTTCTGCTGCATCTGTATATCCTAATTTTCCGTCTTCAAGGATTGAAATTAATCCTTCTAAAGTTTTAACTGTTTCTTGTGTGGTTTCATCTGTATGTATCATGACTAATAGTTTTTAAATTAATACATTACAAAGATGGGAACTATAGAATGGAATGTTTTACAGGATTACATTTGGGGTTTTATAATATTGTGGAATGGGAATTTTGAAACTTATATTTTTGTTTCAATTGCCTCAAGCTTTAGCTGGAGGAATTAAAAGGATCAAGTTAGTGGCTTTAGCCGAATGCATAGTTTGGCTAAAGCCTATATAGAAGTTTAATTATAACCTCCAGCTGAAGCTGGAGGCAATTGAACCAGATATTGTTTTCTTTTGAAAACGAATTTTTTTCGTTTACGGTTTGCGTGAGGGATAGAAGTGGAAAGCCCACAGCCTGACGAAGGAAGTGCGAGGACTTGTAGCGGATAGCCCGACCCGGAGGGACACGCCCAAAAGCAAAAAAAAACAGCTTAAAGTATAAAAGTGATGAAACTTTTGAACCTTAAGCCGTTTTTAATAAAACTTAGAATATTTTTATGCAGTCAAAGCTTCTTTAATTCTGCGTAAAGCTTCTTTTAAAATGTCGTTGCTTGTTGCGTAAGAGAAACGAATACAGTTTGGATTTCCAAAAGCATCTCCAGTTACTGTTGCTACGTTTGCTTCAGCTAAAAGATACATCGAAACATCGTTTGCATCTTTAATTTCGTGACCTTTTAAAGTTTTTCCGAAGAAAGAAGAAACGTCTGGGAATACATAAAATGCACCTTCTGGCACGTTGATTTTTACTCCTGGAATTTCTTTTAATAATCCAACCACTAAATCTCTACGACCGTGGAAAGCTTGAACCATTTCGTTTAATACGCTTGGGTCAGCATCTACAGCTGTAATTGTAGCTCTTTGCGCTACAGAATTTGCACCAGAAGTTACTTGTCCTTGAATTTTTGTACAAGCTTTTGCGATAAATTCAGGAGCTCCTATGTACCCAATTCTATATCCTGTCATTGCAAATGCTTTTGCAACTCCGTTTACTGTAATTGTTTTTTCGAACATTCCCGGAATTGAACCGATACTGCAGAAAGTTCCTGAGAAATTGATATGCTCATAGATTTCATCTGCAACTACGTAAATATTTGGGTGTTTTTCTAAAACTTTTGCCAATGCTGTTAATTCTTCTCTGCTGTAAACAGATCCAGAAGGATTACATGGAGAAGAAAACCACATCATTTTTGTTTTTGGTGTGATTGCAGCTTCTAGTTGCTCTGGAGTAATTTTGAAATCTGTTTCAACAGAAGTTGGAACTTCAACTGGAACTCCTCCAGAAAGTTTTACGATTTCGAAATAAGAAACCCAGTATGGAGCTGGTAAAATAACTTCGTCTCCATCGTTTAACATTACTTGTGCAATGTTGTATAAAGATTGTTTTGCTCCTGTAGAAACTACGATTTGTGATGGTTTATAATCTAAATCGTTGTCTCTTTTGAATTTTCTGCAAATTGCCTCTCTCAATTCAAGGTAACCTTCTACTGGAGAATAAGTGCTATAATTTTCGTTTACTGCTTTTATTACTGCTTCTTTAATAAAGTCTGGCGTATTGAAATCTGGCTCACCTAAACTTAAGCTGATAATGTCTTTTCCTTGTGCTTTTAATTCTCTTGCCAAAGCGGCCATTGCTAATGTCTGCGAAGTTGCAAGATTGTTGATTCTGTCCGAAAGAATATGATTCATTATAAAAATTTTGAATGTCCTTAATTGGCGCAGCAAATTAAGGAAGGTTAATTATTAATAGATTTTTTTTAGTTTAAACAGATAATTCAGGTTTCATTCCCAAATCACGTAAATGTTTGAAGTGAGCTACAATAGCACTTCCCATTGTTTTGTATTCGTAATAGGGTAAATTACATTCTTTTGCAGTTTCTTTCACGATTTTTGCAATTTTACCATAATGAATGTGACTGATATTAGGGAAAATATGATGTTCGATTTGATGATTTAATCCCCCTGTATACCAGTTTACGATTGCATTTTTTGGTGCAAAATTAGTCGTAGTATACAATTGGTGAACAGCCCAGGTGTTGTCCATTTCTCCCAATTCATTTGGAGAAGGATTTGTAGTATGATCTACAACGTGCGCTAATTGGAATACAATACTTAAAATTAATCCCGCAGTATAATGCATTACGAAAAATCCAAGAAGTACTTTCCACCACGTAATTCCAATTACCATTGGTAAAACAATCCAAATAGAGATATAAATAACTTTAGTAATAATTAGGGTTGTCCAAAGAATTTTTGGACTTTTTGGTTCACCGTAAGACAATTTTCTTTTAAGATAATTTCTCATCTGTTTAAAATCGGTAGTAATGGCCCAATTAAAAGTTAATAAACCATACAAGAAAACAGAGTAATAATGCTGGAAACGGTGAAAACTATGCCATTCTGCATGTTCTGTAAAACGGATAATTCTTCCTGCATCCAGATCTTCGTCGTGACCAGGGATATTGGTGTAAGTATGATGCAATACATTGTGCTGTACCTGCCAGTTGTAAACATTTCCGGCAAGAACATAAATTGTTCCTCCCATAAATTTATTAATCCAGCTTTTAGTCGAATAAGAACCGTGATTACCATCGTGCATTACGTTCATTCCAACACCAGCCATTCCAATACCAATTACGATAGATAAAAGCAGCATTACCCAAAACGGCATGTCAAGTGTAAGAATTAAAAAGTATGGAGTTAAAAAAACGGCAAATAGAATAACGGCTTTTAAGTGTAATTTCCAGTTTCCGGTTTTTTTGATATTGTTTTCTTTGAAGTAATTGTTTACCCGAGAGTTAAGCGTTCTGAAGAACTTCAAATTGTCTTGCCTTGCAAAAGTTGGAGCCGTGTTATTCATAATTGTTTTAAATAGATTTCAAAGGTAATTATTATAAATTCTCAATTTGCAAAATTGAGTTAAATATTTCAATCGTAAAGTAGTACTTTTGTTAAAAATTTACAGCAATGGATGAGATATTGAAATATTTTCCCAATTTGACCGATCTTCAAATCGAACAGTTTCAAAAATTAGACTTATTATATCACGATTGGAATGAAAAAATCAACGTCATTTCGCGCAAAGACATTGATTCTTTATACACAAAACATATTTTGCATTCGTTAGGAATTGCTAAGATTATGAAATTTGAGCCTGGAGCGACAGTTTTAGATGTTGGAACTGGGGGTGGTTTTCCGGGCATTCCGTTAGCGATTCTATTTCCTGAAACTCGTTTTTATTTGATTGATGTGATTGCAAAAAAAATAAAAGTAGTGCAAGGAGTTGTAGATGCGTTAGAATTAAAGAACGTGAAAGCGGAACAAAAGCGTGCCGAATTGGTAAAAGGTGATTTCGATTTTATTGTTAGCCGTGCGGTAACCAATATGCCAGATTTTGTTTCTTGGATTAAAGATAAAATCAAAAAGCAACACAAGCATCTTTTAAAAAATGGAATCCTATATTTAAAAGGTGGCGATTTAACAGAAGAATTAAAAGATTTTCCGAATGCCACTTTGTATGATTTAGCAGCAATATTTGAGGATGAGTTTTTTGAAACTAAAAAAGTGGTTCATCTTCCTTTAAAATTTAAGCCTTAGTTTGATATAAAAAAACCGGAAAGAATTTCTTTCCGGTTTTTGAATTAATAGGCCTAACTAAGATGCTTTTTTAGAAAAATCTAAGAAAGGATTTGCTTTTATATTTAAATTATCAATGAAGTTATGAATTGAGTTTTCAGCTGCTTCAACTGTATATTTGAATTCTGTATCAAAGAAAAATTCTCTGGAAATTACAGGTTCGTTTGAAGAATCGTAAACAGCTTCATCGCTTTGATCTAATTCATCGTTTTTGTATGGATTAGGATGTGAGTGAATTAACTTTATAATGGTTTGACTAAACCACTTGTCAAATTTTTTCTTTTTAGGCGTAATATGGCGTGCAAGAAGAACCAGTCCAATAAGTTCGCTTTGTAAAAAGTAAGAACCTTTTCTGTATCTAACATCAATCATTCTAACATTCATTAAGGCAATCCATAATGCACCATTTACTGAACCTGAAGCAGATATTTCAAAATCGGTATCAAATAATAAAGGGTTTGTTTGTTCGCGATTATTAATGGAACACCAAAGTGCTTCAATACGTTTTTGTGTATCGGTTGTTGCTTGAGTATACCCTGTAAAACGCCAATAAATCCATTCTAACAATGCAGCAGTTAAACCAATTGACCCTTTGTGATTAATTTGCATTAGAGTGTCTTCAAGGTTAATATTTTCTTCTGATGGATCTAAAAGTTCGTTTATTTTTCTTTTTGTCCATTTGTAATCTATTGGATGTCCAATACTTTTTGATTCCATAATAATCTTAGGAACATTGTTTAGATTTCTCATTCTTATATTGTTTATTTTATTAAATCTTTTAATATCAATTAAGATTGAAGCAAATTTATAAGGATGATTTTTTTTTGACTGGAACAAAAAGTTTTTAAAGTATTAAAATAAGGCAAATAAGTTTTTTAAAGTGCTGATTTTTAAATAAATAAGAAAAGTATTACAAAAAATATAATATGCAGAAGGAGATGCGTTTTTATATAATTCTAATTGCAAAAGCAAAAGCGGGAATTTCATTTGAAATTCCCGCTTTTTTATAATCTAAACTCTAAAATCAGATTAACCTAAGAATGGATATCTGTAATCTTCAGGAGTTACAAAAGTTTCTTTGATAGTTCTTGGAGAAGCCCAACGCAATAAGTTTAATGCAGATCCTGCTTTATCATTAGTTCCAGAAGCTCTTGCTCCACCAAATGGTTGCATACCTACAACAGCTCCAGTTGGTTTATCATTAATATAGAAGTTACCAGCTGAGTTTTGTAATTTAGTAGTTGCTACTTCAATTGCATAACGATCTTGGCTGAAAACAGCTCCTGTTAAAGCATACTCAGAAGTAGTATCTACTAATTCAAGAGTTTCTTCCCATTTAGCATCTTCGTAAACATAAATCGTGATAACTGGTCCAAACAACTCAGTTTCCATTGTAGTATATTTAGGATTTGTCGTTACAATAACCGTTGGCTCAATAAAGTATCCAACAGATTTATCGTAATTTCCACCAACGATGATTTCTGCATCAGCATCTTTTTTAGCTTGATCAATATAACTAGCTAATTTGTCAAAAGAACCTTCGTGGATAACTGCTGTAATAAAGTTTCCAAAATCTTCTGGAGAACCCATTTTCATAGATTTTACATCAGCAATTAATTGTTCTTTTACAGCTGGCCATAAACTTTGCGGAACATAAGCTCTAGATGCTGCAGAACATTTTTGTCCTTGGAATTCGAAAGCTCCACGAGTAATTCCTGTAGCTACTTGTTTTACGTTTGCACTTGGGTGAGCAATGATAAAATCTTTACCTCCAGTTTCACCAACAATTCTTGGATACGTTTTATAGTTATTGATGTTTGCTCCAATTTTAGCCCAAATATCTTTAAATACATGAGTTGAACCAGTAAAGTGTACTCCAGCAAAATCACGGCTAGCTAAAACAGTATCTGTAATCATTAAAGCATCTCCGAAAACTACGTTGATAACTCCGTCTGGAACTCCAGCTTCTTTGAAAACATCGATGATAACTTTTGCAGAGAATACTTGGCTATCACTTGGTTTCCAAACCACAACGTTACCCATCATAGCAGCACTTGCAGGAAGATTTGCGGCAATAGCAGTAAAGTTAAAAGGAGTAATAGCGTAAACAAAACCTTCTAATGGTCTGTATTCTACGCGATTCCAAACAGTAGAATCTGATTTTGGCTGATCGTTGTAGATTTGAGTCATAAACTCAACATTGTAACGTAAGAAATCGATTAATTCACAAGATGCATCAATTTCTGCTTGGTGAATATTTTTAGATTGACCAATCATTGTAGCAGCGTTAATACGAGCTCTGTATGGTCCTGCGATAAGTTCAGCAGCTTTTAAGAAAATAGCAGCACGTTGTTCCCATGCCATGTTAGCCCATGCTTTTCTTGCTTCAAGTGCATTAGCAATTGCTTTTTCAATATGTTGTTTTTCAGCTAAATGGTATTTCCCAACAACGTGTTTGTGGTTGTGTGGAGCTGTAATGTTTCTTGTATTTCCAGTTCTAATTTCTTCGTTTCCAATATATAAAGGAACGTCAATTTGAGAATTCCACATTGTGGTATAAGCAGCCTGAACAGCAGCTTTTTCTGGTGAGTTTGGTGCGTAGCTCTTTACAGGCTCGTTTACCGCTTTTGGTACATGAAAAAATCCTTTAAGCATGTTATTTAAAATTTGTGAATTAGACAATTTAAAGTTAGACGATTTGTTTTGTTACGAATAATCTAACGCTGCACAAAAGTACAAAGGATAAATTAATAAATTGTCAATTTTATGATTAAGATAACGATAAAAGCTATAGATGTAAACTATATCTTAATTTAATGCAAAAGGAGCACACATTCTAAAAGTAGGAACAATTACTTTGAATGTTTTTGTAGTAGTAAAATTAATCATATTGAAATGACCTTTCATTGCGCCATAAGGAGACGATAATAAACAGCCAGAGCTGTAAGTGTGGTTTTCACCAGGTTTTAAAACTGGTTTTTTACCAATTACACCTTCACCATCTACAACTTCTAAATCATTTAAAGAGTCAAAAATTTCCCAATGGCGAGAAGTTAATTGTACCGAATCTTTACTGTGATTTTCGATGGTAACTACGTAACTAAAAGCAAAATGAATCTTGTAGTTTTTGAAGTATGTACCTTCAAAACTAGTCAAAACAGATATTTTTATGCCTCGTGTAATTTGAGAAACCATACTAACGCCGTATATATGTGAGTGTTATAGAGGCAAAGCTACGAAAAAAAATCGTTTAAACTAAAACCTTAACATTGTTTTAATTGACTATATTGATAGAGTTTGCATTTCCCTTTCCGATTACACGCTGATAACGGTCTGTTGCCTCTTTGTAATAAACCAGCACGGTGTACTCGTTTTCAGTCTGATAAAAGTTTCCGTCAATAGCATTTTCAAAGTCAATAGTCCCTTTTTTATCTGCAACTGTATATTGAAAATTAGTAAAACCTTGTTTGATCATAATGGCTTTTTCAAAAACTCCTTTGTCAGTATTGTAATCCATTTTGTATTCTGGTGAAAGGCTGTAATTGTTGAACATTCCAGTAATATAAATGTCTTTATTCATTCTAAAAGCGGGAGCAGAAAGAGTAAAATAAACCCAAGCATAATCGGCTTCAATATCGTTGTTAGAACCATTGATGTTCTTAACTACAAAATTTCCGTTTACATCTTCATAATTCGTATAAATTTGATTTCCTCTTGCGGCATTGGTATACAAGAACGCATTGTAAATATCATTGTTCGAACCTATTTTTGCAACATTATTATTGGCTGCTCGAATGTCTTTGTTTTCAAAATACAAAAACTCATTTCCGCCCCAAAACTGGGTTTCTTTGTCATATTTATAAACCAGCTGATTGCCAATTGTATATTGAGGAACAATGTTTTTTATCTCGGTATGAAAATTGCCATTTTGAAGTAAAAGCACTTTTACATTTTGTAATGGAGTCTGAAAAACAATATCGTTAGATAAAATGGCAAAATCAAGATTCTGTTTGTAATCAATATTGCTGAGGTTGCGGCTTCTTTTTACTTGAACTCCCACTGTACAATGGTTTTCATACAAAATGAATTTTCTAGAGAAAATAATTTCTTTGTCTTCATTCAGAATTCGCAGCATATAATTGCCCGAAAGCTTCAGAAGCTGTGTAAACTGATTCGGAAAAGAAAGTCTGTAATGTGTATAAACCTGCAGTGTATTAAAAGAATTTGAGAAATCGGTAATTCTCTGATTATCCATGCCAACAACATAGTCTGTTTTTGGAATATTTGTTGGAAACCAATTGTAATCGCAATGAATAACTTCAAAATAATAATTAGCTTCATTACCAAATAAATCATCAAATTGAAAGGTAAATGCAGAGCCTAATTCGAAAATAGGAGGGACATTGCTGCCATTCTGGATAAACGAAACCGTTTTAATATTATACGGTGGGTCGATTTCTTTTTCTTGAGCTTTCGCTAAAGTGAAAATAAAAAGAACAATAAAGCTTGTATATAAAAATTTTGGCATCTTAAAACATTGTAAGATTGTAAATATAACAATTTTATATAACGAAAAAGATGCCATTCTATTGGATTTAACGATTATAACCCAAAATATATTCTAAGTTGCCTTCAATCTCATCATTAATATAACTTTCTTCTAAAAGGGAATCAGACAATAGTTTTTTGTTTTCCTGGAGTTTGATGATTTTTTCCTCAACGGTGTTTTTAGAAATAAAACGAATCACGTTTACTTTATTCATTTGTCCAATTCTATGTGCACGTCCAACGCCTTGTTTTTCTGCGAAAGGATTCCACCAAGGATCCAAGAATAATACATAAGAAGCTTTGGTAATATTCAAGCCAACCCCACCAGCTTTTAGCGAAATAAAGAATAACAACGGGTTTTCTTTTTCCTGAAATAATTTTACTTGCTGTTCTCTTTTATCGGCAGGCGTTTCACCTGTAATTTCGCAAAAATCAATTTTGTTTTCTTTACACCAGTCGGTATAAAAACTTAAATTGGTAACAAACGAACTGAAAATAATCGCTTTCTGTTTTCCTTTTACTAAACTTTCCAGATAATTGGTAACCGCAATATATTTCCCAGAATCAATTTCAGAATCTGCATCGACCATTTTTGGGTGATTACTCAACTGGCGTAATTTCATCAAAGTATTGATAATGCTAATTTTGTCAGGAGATCCGTCGGTTTTAAGAAGGAAATTACGAGCTTTAGATTTTTCTTTTTCGTATAATTTTTCCTGTTCAGGATCCATGTCGCAGTAATAAATCTGCTCTGTTAATTCTGGTAAATCTTTTAAAACTTGTTCTTTAGTTCGTCGCAAAATATAAGGCTGAATCAAGTTTTTTAATTCTGCCAAAACTTCTTCATTCTGTTTTTTCTCAATCGGATTTTTGAAATTTTCCATAAAGAAAGCATAGCTTCCTAAAATCTCCGGATTGATAAACTGCATTTGCGACCATAAATCGTCAAGCGAATTTTCGATCGGCGTTCCGCTCAAAGCAATTTTATGTCCTGTGCTTATTTTATTGATCGCTTTAAAAATCTTAGAATTTTTGTTTTTAATGTATTGGCTTTCGTCCAAAATCAAATAACGGAAATCGTATTTTTCTAAAATAGAAATATCTCGGTGAATGATGCTGTAACTTGTAAAAATCAAGTCGGTTGAATTGATTCTGCTTGCTAAAGATTTTCGGTCATTCCCCACATATTGCATCTTTGAAAAGTGCGGTGTAAACTTTCCAGCTTCATTAAACCAGTTAAAAACCAGCGAAGAAGGTAGAACGATCAAAGCTTTAAGCGGTTCTCTTTCGATAGTGGTTTCGTTGGCAAACAAATCAAAATTGGTGGTTTTAGTAGTAAAGCCTAATTGCTCTTGTACAGAAACTAAAACAGATAAGGTCTGTAAGGTTTTTCCAAGTCCCATATCATCGGCCAAACACGCACCCATATTGGAATTAAAATGTCCTAAAAGCCATTTTACTCCATCAACTTGATAAGGTCTTAAAGTTGCTTTTATTAAGTCTGAACCTGTAAATTCAGCTTGATGAATTTGATCTAAATCATTATCAATTTCTGAAATTCCGTCCAAAGCCGTAAAATTGCTTTTTCGTAAAAGTAAAACACCATTTTCTGTTTTGGCCAATTTTGCCAAAGAACCATATTTGCTAAACCATTCTAGCGGAATCAAAAAGTAGTTTCCGTCAGGCAATGCAAAAAGTCTTTCTTTGCTTTTTATATTCGGAATAATTTCGCTGAAATTGATTTTATAATTTCCAACGGTAATAATTATTTTAATATCAAACCAATCTCCAGTTGTTTCTTTTGAAGCGGAAATGGTATGATTTTCTGTAATGATTTCTTTGCTTTCCAGCTTTAGATTTTCAATGGTGAAACCTAAACGTTTTAGCTCTTCTTTATTATTAATAATCAGTTGGATATTAACGTAAGGGTCTGTATTTTCGGCTTCTGAATTTAATCCAAATAATTCGTTTTTGATTTTGGTTAAACCAATTTCATTTAATTTATCGATATATGAATTTTCTTCAGGATTTCTTTTAAACTGAATAATTTTAGGCTCATTGGCAACGCTGAAATCTACAAAAGAATGTGACTTTTTAGTTTTACTTCCGTCAAATGAATACCCATTATAATCAAAATAGAGATTGAGATAATAACAGTTTTTGAAGAAATCATGAATAGGCTGGATTGTACACGAAATGATTTTATCACGAAGCTCGATCTCAAAACCAGTTGCTTCAATATCTATTTTCTTTGCAATCTGCGGAATAAAACTCTTGAAATAATCATCAACTAATTTGGATGGAATTTCAATAGATTTTTTCTTTAAAAAAGGCATTAATTTTTTTGAATTAAGCTCTTTTAACTGCCCTAATTTTTTATTGATAATCAACCAGCCTGGTTCATCTAAAAGAATGTCAACTTTGGTATCCATTGGAGGGAAAATAGCTTCATTTTCTTTTAAAGATAGCGTGTAAGTGATTCCTTCGGCATGTTTATCAAATTGAATTTGAGGTTCAAAATCAAGTGGCTCAATGCTGATTCTAGAACGATAAAAATCTTTTTCAGGTCCGAGGTTTAAAGACAAAGGAAATTGTTCTTTTACAATTAAATCGTAAAACGAACTTAAATTGAATTTTAAATGTTGGCGAATGGCAAATTCAATTTTTGAATCTTTTTGTAGATCAGCAATTGTTTTGGCTGATTTAATTTTGGCTCCAAACTTTTTAAAAATAAATTCTGGTTTAAGAGAGTCGCAAGCCGTTAATATTCTTTTTGAGTTGGAATCTAAATTGTCAAAAATGATTCCGAAACTTTCAAGTACATCTGGACTTGCTTTTTTATCTAAATATTTGATTTCGCTAGTATTCTCAACAATGTACGCGGTTGGAATATAGACATTCAGATTTTTTTCCAAACTGATGTCAAAACAGAACTGAAATGATTTTGTAGGTTCCAAGATTTAGGGATTTGGTTAGGCTTGTATTTGAGATTTGGGCAAAAAAATAAAGAGTTTTCAAATCTAAATATTTTGAAAACTCTTTATTAAATGAACTTATATGGTGAAAAATTAGTTTTCCTGTTTAAAGCAAAGCGGAATAATTTCGCCTTTGGCTAAACAGTATTTCTCAACCAATTCTGGTGCAATTTTATTGGTATAATCTTCTTCGATAACAATAAAGCCAATGCTTCTTAATTTGTCAAAATAATCGCGTCCGTAAACACGAACGTGATCGTATTGTCCGAAGATTTTTGCGCGTTCTTTCTGGTCTGTAATCGAATCATCTGCAAACGTAACTTCGCGAGATAAATCCTGAGGAATCTGCAAAATTGCCATTCCGCCAGGTTTTAAAACACGGTATAGTTCCTGCATCGCTTTTGTGTCGTCTGGAATGTGCTCTAAAACGTGATTGCATAAAATAACGTCATATTCGTTGTCTTTGAAAGGTAAATTACAGATGTCTGCTTTTACATCGGCCAATGGCGAAAGTAAGTCAGTTGTCGTGTAATCTAAGTTTTTCTGCTTGCGAAATCTTTTGTAAAAAGCTTGTTCTGGAGCAAAATGCAATACTTTTTTTGGTGCTGTAAAAAAATCAGTCTGATCATTTAAATACAGCCAAAGTAAACGGTGTCTTTCTAGAGAAAGTGTACTTGGCGAAAGCACATTATTACGCTGTTTTCCGTATCCGTAAGGCAAAAACGACTTAAAGCTTTTTCCATCAATTGGATCTGTAAATTTATCTCCTTTTAAAGAGAAAGCTAAAATTGGACGCGCCACATAACTCAAACGAATTAATAAAGGACGCGGGATTGTATTTAAAACTAATTTGAAAAGTTTTTTCATGGGGGTTATTTCGCAGAGTTACACAAAGTTTGCACAGAGCTTCACAAAGTGTTTATAAATCTTTTTATATTGTTTTTTAATATTTTTGAATCAAAATTAATAAGCAATCCTAATGGATAATTTCCTAATTTTAGGTAGGTTAATATTTGAGCAAAATGGACATCTGTAAAAGCCTCAACAGTTTTTAATTCGATGACAATTTTATTTTCAATCAGCAAATCTATTCTATATCCGTGATCTAATTTTATGTCTTTATAAATTATAGGTAAAGCTTTTTGTTTTTCAACAATTAAACCTGAATTCATAATTTCATAATACAAACATTCTTGATAAGCAGATTCTAATAAACCTGGACCAAGCTGTCTATGAACTTCAATTGCTAAACCAATAATTTTATACGAAATAGCATCCAGTTCATCTTGTGAGACTAAATTTTGAGAATACATTTTAAAGGCGTATAAATAATTTTTTGTGAATCTTGGCGTATATCTCTGTGAATCTCTGTGGAATACCTTATACCACTAAAGGAACTTGTCTGAATTCATCTTCTTCGTTGCTCTCAATTCCAAGGGCTTTGTAGATGTATTGGAAAGTCGATAATAATTCTGGTTTTCCATCAATTAAAGCTACATCGTGCTCAAAATGTGCACTAGGTTTTCCATCTGCAGTTAAGATTGTCCAACCATCTTTGAGTTGTTTGATGTTTCTAGTTCCCATGTTGATCATAGGTTCGATTGCTACAACCATTCCTTCCACAAAAAGCTTTCCGCGTCCGCGTTTTCCGTAGTTTGGCATTTCTGGTTCTTCGTGCATTTTTTGCCCAACACCATGACCAACCAATTCACGAACTACTCCGTAACCGTGAGCTTCAGTATATTTTTGAATCGCATTTCCAACATCTTCTACGCGATTTCCTGCTTTAAATTCTCTAATTCCAACGTAAAGAGATTCTTTAGTAACACGTAAAAGTTTTTTAACTTCTGGTGCAACTTCTCCAATTTCGAAACTGTAAGCGTGGTCTCCGTGGAAACCATTTTTGAATGCACCACAGTCAACCGAAATAACGTCACCATTTTTAAGAGGTGTATTATTAGGAATACCGTGAACAACTTGAGCGTTTGGACTCATGCAAAGCGAATTCGGGAAATCATACAATCCAAGGAAACTTGGAACTGCACCATGATCGCGAATAAATTCTTCGGCTAATTTGTCAAGATATAATGTAGTTACTCCTTCTTTAATTTCAGAAGCAATCATTCCTAATGTTTTTGATACGATTAAAGCACTTTCGCGCATCAATTCGATTTCCTCTCTAGTTTTTTGGATAATCATATTTTTTCCATTTTTCAGTTCGCAAAAGTACAATATTTTATCTAAATTTTTTAGCCACGAATTCTCGAATTATCTCAAAGCAAAAATTTAAAAAAAGATATTACACAAATGAATTAATAAAATTTTAAAGAAAATTCGTGAATTCGTGGCTATCAAAACAATCAATAGAGTTAAAGCGTTTCAGAAAAAAGCCATAAATTAGTAGTGCAAATGTTTATAATTATGGAAATTTCAACAGATCAAGATATAGCTAAAGTAAAAGCATTAAAGAAAATGAAAGCAACAGCTTTGTCGCTTTTGGGTTTTGCGGTGCTTCTTTTTATAATTGCCATTTATTTTAAAATTCCAATACTTCAGGCTTTTAGTGAGGCGGCAATGGTTGGAGGAATTGCCGATTGGTTTGCGGTTGTGGCACTTTTTCGTCATCCGATGGGAATCCCGATTTGGCACACAGCGATTATTCCGACCAAGAAAAATGAAATAGGAGAAAATCTTGGAAATTTTGTTTCTGAAGAATTTCTGAATCGCGAAAAAATGGAGGTTAAATTGGACGAATTTAATTTTGCTGTTAAAGCCTCAGATTGGATTTCAAACGAAGAAAATGCCAATAAAATAGCAAATGTTGTTGCCGTAAATATTATTCCCGGAATTTTACGAACAATAAAAGACGAAGATGTCAAAAGATTTATTCAGGTTCAATTTAAAGAAAAAATAGAAGGAATTAATTTCGGAAATTGGGTTGCTGTTGCTTTGGAACCTTTGCAAAAAGGAGAATTAAAAAATCAAATGCTGACGAACCTTCTCGAAGTTATGAGTGCCGAATTGACCAATAATAAAGATTTAATCAGGCAAAAAGTAAAAGCTTCGACTCCGCTTTTAAGTTTCGGATTGGCAGATAAAAGCATCACAGAAGGTGTTTTTAATGGTTTGCAGGATTTTTTAAATGAAGCTAAAAAGCCTGAAAGTGCCGTTCGTTTAAAAATTGACGAATATATTTTTAATTTTTTGGAGAAAGTAAAAAACTCCGAAGAAATGAGAATTAAAATCAATGATATGATTTTAGGTTTCGTTGGAAAAAAAGAAGTTCAAGATTACATCAACGGAATTTGGGATGAAATAAAATTGTCTATTACAAACGATTTGAACAAAGGCGATGATTCTTCGATAAAAAATAGCATTTCAAATTTAGTTCAAACTTTCGGAAACGGAATTAAGGAAGATCCTGTTATGATTGATAAAATCAACAGTTTTATAAAAAATGATTTGTTATCGGTCCTTTTAAATAACAAAAAAGTAATTGGAGATTTGATTTCGTCAACCGTAAAAAGTTGGGATGGGAAAGAAGTCTCAGAAAAATTAGAATTGGAAATAGGAAAAGATCTTCAATACATCAGAATCAATGGAACTTTAGTTGGTGGAGTTATTGGGCTTATTATTTATGGAGTGGAGCAGATTTATCATTATTTTATTGTTTGATAAAAAACATTTCCAAATATTGGGTTGTCAGGCTAAGCGAAGTCGAAGCCCATTTACGTTTCATAAGCCTTCCACTTCGCTCAGGATGACAATAAGAGTATTTATAAAATAGTTCTCGCAAAGACGCAGAGACGCAAAGTTTAATATTCTTTGCGACTTAGCGTCTTTGCGAGATTTTTTTAAGTTCCGTTTAAATGAACTTATATCACTTTTATGGTTTTAAATTTTCTACAAAAGCGAATGACAAGTCATTGCATTTGGCTGCTGAACTCCCATTAATTCTAAAATAGTAGGAGCGATATCACCTAACACACCATCTTGAATGCTTTTTAATTGTTTGTCAACTAAAATAATCGGCACTGGGTTTGTTGTGTGGGCAGTATTTGGAGAACCATCAGGATTAATCATGGTTTCGCAGTTTCCGTGATCGGCAATTACGATTGTTGTGTAATCATTTGCAAGAGCAGCATCGATAACTTTTTTCGCGCAAGCGTCAACAGCTTCACAAGCTTTAATTGCAGCTTCCATAATTCCTGTGTGCCCAACCATATCACCATTTGCGAAGTTTAAACAAACGAAATCAACTTCGCCTTTGTTCAATTCTGGAACAAGAGCATCAGCCAATTCATAAGCGCTCATTTCTGGTTTCAAATCGTAAGTTGCTACTTTTGGAGAGTTTCTTAAGATTCTTGATTCACCTTCAAAAGGAATTTCTCTACCACCAGAAAAGAAGAATGTTACGTGAGGATATTTCTCAGTCTCCGCAATTCTGATTTGTTTTTTGCCTGCTTTTTCTAAAACCTCACCAAGTGTTTCAGTGATATTATCTTTATTGTAAACTACTTTTACGTTTTGGTACGTTTCGTCGTAGTTGGTCAATGTTACATAATATAGGTTTAGTTTGTGCATGTTTTGCTCGTGGAAATCTTGCTGAGAAAGCGCTTCAGTAAGTTCACGTCCTCTATCTGTTCTAAAGTTAAAGAAGATCACAACATCGCCTTCAACAATTGTAGCAAGAGGTTTTGCATTTTCATCAACAATAACAACTGGTTCGATAAACTCATCTGTTACGTCTCTTGCGTAGCTGTCTAAAACACTTGCAACAGCGTTCGTTGATGGAGTTCCAACGCCATTTACCACTAAATCGTAAGCTAATTTTACACGTTCCCAACGTTTGTCACGGTCCATTGCGTAATAACGCCCAATAATAGAAGCAATTTTAACTGGAGTATCTTTAATATAATCTTGTAAATCATGAATATATTTTCCTCCCGATTTAGGGTCAACGTCACGTCCGTCTGTAAAAGCGTGAATGTAAACCTGATCTAAACCATATTCTTGAGAAGCATCGATTAATCCGCGAAGGTGTGAAGTATGTGAGTGAACACCACCATCTGAAACTAATCCTAAAAAGTGTACTTTTTTATTGTTGTCTTTAGCGTAAGTAAAAGCATCAATTAAAACTTGCTCTTTTGCTAAAGTTTTGTGTTCTACAGCTAAATTTATTTTGGCTAAATCTTGGTATACAATTCTTCCAGCACCAAGATTCATGTGTCCAACTTCGCTATTTCCCATTTGTCCTTCTGGAAGACCAACATTTAATCCGTCAGTTCTAAGTTGAGCGCTTGGGTAATTTTTGTATAGACTGTTTATAAAAGGAACATTTGCATTGTCTATTGCAGATACTTTAGGGTCAGGAGATTTTCCCCAACCATCTAAAATCATAAGGATAACTTTCTTGTTCATTACATTTTTGTTTTCTACAAATATAAGGCATTTCTAAAGTTTGAAACCTGAGGAATGTTACATTTATATTTAATAAAATGAACTATAAAAAAAAATATTGATTTAATTAAAGAAGCCTTTATTTTTTAAAATTAATTCACGCTAAGCTCTTTTTCTGACTTTATTTTTGACGGCATTGTAGTCAATAAAGTATTTGACACTTATAGAAAAGATATGTTTTAGGGCATCATTATTTAATAATCCTGCCACATTGTGTCTGTAATCTTTATCAATAACTCGTTCAAAATTAGCAGCATTATTTCGGTACAGGGCCGAAAGCTGACTTCCAGGTGCAAACCACCAAGAATAAGATAAATCGGCATTCCAAGAATAGAAACTTGAATTTTTGTTGTCCGTATATTGTGGATACGGACTTAGATTTCCGTTTGATTCTAAAGTCAGAATATCTTTATTGTCTGCATATGACCAATATTGGCGAACGGCCAGATTTATAGTCATGGCACTGTTTATGGCGTACTTGCCTCCTAAAGTGTTAGAATACGTAATGACGTTTCGGTTGGCAAAAATGATATCATTTGGAGTGGCATCATTATCGTCGGCATCAATCTGATCGATGTAACCTTTATTGTTATTTTTTCTTAAATAACTAAAGAAATAAGTCAGTAAAAGTTTATCGCTGAAACGATATCTCGGGCCAATATCAAAACCATAAATAATACGCTCCGATTCGTCAAATACATTCAGTGTTCCATTTAGGTCAATCGCAAATTTATGATTGTAATTGGTTGAAATGCTTCCCCAAGTTTCTATTTTTCGCGGAATTATTACATATCTGTTGTCGGCACGCGGTTCGTAATAATCATTAATTTCTATAGGATAAAAAGTGATTCCGGTTCCGTAGTAATTATTTTTTACGGTAGTTAGATTTAAGTTCGCATTAACACTATTGTCCTGCAGTTTTCCAGATTCTTTGTTGAATTCGGTATACATATTATAATTGATTCTAAATGTATTAAAACGTTTAGTTGGATTTAGAATTCTATAATTGGCATTTCCGTAAAAGTTGTAATAATTGGTATAGAAATTAATCCCAAGATCATTCGGATCATAATCTTTAGTAACAAAATCAGAACCTATGCTATATCTGTAATTTCCGCTGGTTTCGGCTAAACTTACAGTAGAATAAAAGCCATTTTTATCTTGAAGATCATTAATGTGGCTGTATTTTACGTTTCCAAATAAACTATAAGTATTGGCTTTTGTGTTTAAGTCCCAAGCTAGACCCGTTACGTTTGCATCTCTAGTATGGCCATTTCGAGTTACGTTGGTATTAATAAAAGTAACCGATGAGTTTTTTCTAAAACGCTGATCCAAAACCAATACATTATAATTGGTGAGTGGCTCTACAATTACTTGTCTTGTTTCGCCATTTTCTGTATTTTTTATGGTAGCAAAAGTTTTTTCTGTAACAGCATTTAAAACCCCAATTCCAAGTCCGTTTTTTGTTCTTCCTGATAATTTTAAAGCGTTAACTAAATTTACTGCGGCGGGCAATTCGGTAATTTCTTCATTTTCATTTAATGTTGGATCGATTGATGGAGTGCCACCAATTCTTCTAGAATAGAAAATATTTCCTTTACTAAACAAATCTGTTCCTTCTGTAAAGAATGCCCTGTTTTCGTTAAACTGTTGTTCAAAAGGGCCAAGATTTAAGATCTGATCGTCATATTTTGTCTGTCCAAAATCTGGAATTAAAATAGCATCAACTGTAAAAGCATCTGTTATACCATATTTAATATCCATTCCGCCTTTAATTGTTCCGTATGTTTTTTGTCCCTCGGCAGCATTTAAATAATACGATGCATAAGGCATAAAGAACAATCGAGTAGGAGGTTTGATGTTTTCAATTCCTTCAAAAGTTCCGGCCTGCTGTGTAAAAGTGCCAATCTTTCTGTCGACAAAATTCCAAGTATATTTATAACGGTCACGTTTAATTTCTCTAAAGAAATTGATTCCCCAGATTTGTTTGTTTTCTCCTGAAAAACGTAACGCCGAGTACGGAATTTTCATCTCAACCACCCATCCATTTTCTGCCATAGCAGCTTTACTGATCCAAACCGCATCCCAAGAATAATCTTCACCATTGGCATCGGTCATGATACAATCGCCTTGAACATCGGCTGCAGAAACGTAAAACATAAAATCCTGTTGTCCGTCATTGAAGCCGTTTATAAAAACACCAAATAGATCTGCCGTTCCAAAATTATCACGCTGAGAGATTTCCTTTAAAATTTTAGAAGGTTCATCATCGTACATCATTGCACCAATATAAATGGCATCATTATTATATAGGACTTTTACTTCTGTACGTTTTTCATGCGGAATAGCTTTTCCATTGTCTGGCTCCAGCATTATAAAGTCTGTAGCAACTGGTACATTTTCCCAAGCAGGTTCATCTAGTTTTCCATCAATAGAAATAGTATTCGAAGTTACTTGTGCCTGAATTGATTTTTTCTGGCCATAACTCCATACAGAGCATATTAGAAAACAGAAGAATAGGATTTTTTTCATTGGTTTTTTGATGCGAAATAAAATGCAAATGTATTTTTTATAGTAGAAATAGACTCTATTTTGTTCTACTTGTTACAGTTTTTGTTTCAAGATTTCCATTTTTGTTTCATTTTTTTTAAGAAATAGGCCAAAATGTTGTGATTTTTTCTGTAAGGCAAAATCTTACAGAAAAAGCATTTTTATGTTAATTATGTTAAAATTTAAGTAAAAAAGGCCTGAAAATCAGGCTTATATTTTGCAAGGCGTGTTTTTTTTATATTTTTGTGATACCCAAATTTTTTGTTTAACCTAAAGAAATTCAATGATTTACAAAATTTATCCGCTATTTGTGTTTTTGCTGTTGTCTTTTGGAAAAGATTCAAAAAGCACACCCGACCTTAAAAAAAATGCCACTGTAAAAGCGATTGCTAAAGTCGAAAAAGTTACAGTAGATTCTAAAATCGAGAGCGTTTATAATTCATTAAATTCAAACAACTTTAAAATGCCCGAACTTAAAACTTTTTCGGAAGCTTTAAAAGGATTTTATTTGTTGAAAGAAAAAGGAGTGATTAAGAAAAATATCTTAACACTGATTGATTTTAGTTTGTCATCAAACTCCAAACGTTTGTGGGTGATTGATTTAACTAGCAATACTATTTTATTTAATTCTCTTGTCGCTCACGGAAGAAATACTGGTGAAGAATTTGCTTCAGCATTTTCAAATCTTAATTCTTCATTTAAAAGTAGTTTAGGATTTTATGCAACTGGCGAAATTTATCAAGGAAAACATGGTGCTTCACTTCGTTTAGATGGCCTAGAAAATGGTGTAAACGACAATGCTCGTGAAAGAGGCGTTGTAATGCACGGTGCAGACTATGTGTCTGAATCTTTCATCAGAGATCATAAAAGATTAGGCAGAAGTCAGGGCTGTCCTGCAGTTCCAGTTGAATTGACAAATGAAATTATTCAATTAATAAAAGACAAATCGTGTTTATATATCTATCATCCATCTAGAAGCTTTTCGATGGAGGAGAGGTTAATTTCTTAATTGATCATATAAATCCGAATCTAAATCATAAATATCAGCTCTGAAAATGAGCTGATTTTTTTTGCTCCATGCCGTCCAATACCATTGGTATAAAGCATATTTTTTGGTAATCTTAAAACTCATCGTTGTTTTGCTTGCAATAATTGTGTCGATTCTGTCTTGAGGCCAGTTTCCGTCAACATCTAATATGTGTTGTGCAAGTTCTAATGGATTTTCAACACGCACACATCCAGAGCTCATAGAACGATTATTACGTCCAAAAACACCACGGTGATTGGTATCATGCAGATAAACACTGTGATGGTTTGGGAACAAAATTTTCATTAATCCCAACGAATTATTAGAGCCGGGACTTTGTACATATCGATAATTATTAGGTTTGTTTTCATTCCATGCCATTGGGGAAACTACCTTTCCAGAAGTATCATAAATCGTAATGTTTTTATTGGCGAGATAATTTCGGTTCCTTTTCATTGCTGGAACGACATCTTCTTTTAAAATTGTTGGAGGAACAGTCCAAGTCGGATTAAAAACAACCGTTTTTAAGAAAGATGTAATAATAGGTGTTCTTCTTTTGCTAGTTCCTACTACAACATTTCGAACCAAAGTGGTGTCCTGATTTTCAACAACGTTTAAGCTGTAATCGGGAATATTTATAATAAAATAATTTTCAGCCAATTCTGACGGATACCATCTCCAACGCTCCAAATTGGCAATTATCTGTTTTTTTCTGCTTTCTTTAGAATAGTTTAAAGCACGAATAGTTCCTGCTCCGATAACGCCGTCAGAAGCTAAGCCATGTCTTTCTTGAAATCTTTTAACGGCTTCAAAAGTTTTTTGATTGTAAATTGTTGTTAGACTGTCCTTTCCTGACATGTCGTTCCAATACAAAAGCCTTTTTTTGATGTTTATTAAGGCAGGATTGGTATCGTTTAAAACGATTTTATCAGCAGCTTCAATCGGTTTTACATGATCATCTGAAAAAGTGTTTATGATTTGAAGTGCTTTTAACAGCTCTTTGTAAATTTGTGTTTTAGGCTGAAGGTTTTCAACAACGCTGTCCAATTTGTTTTTGTTGAATCCTTTAATTAAAACAGAATTTACATCAAATTCCTTCGCGTCCAAATCCCAATTGGTATATAATTTTTTAGGGTCTAGCTTTCCTTTATAAATATGATTTAAATATTTCTCAAAATTATAAGTCAGTAAAATGTCATAAGCAGCCAAATCTTTATCGCTAAGCGAAGTCACTTTGCTTTCAAATTTTTTCAGCTGAGATATTTTGTAATCTTCTGGTTCTAAGCCTAGTTCTTCAGATTTTTCTAATTGCGATAAAACAAAAGCTCTCTTTTTAAGATTTCCCCAAACCGTTTGATTTTCAGATGCAATGTAAAATTGTTTCAACGTTTCGCTTTTAAAAACGTTTATCGTTGCAGTATCTATTTCAACTTTTCTCTCATCAGTAAGTATAATTGCTGGCACCTTTTTTTTGACAATGGGTGTGATTTCAGGGCGCTCTTTTTTGCAGCCCACAAGAATACATATTACTACTAAAAAGTAGATTTTTTTCATATTATAATTTTTTAAACATCAAATAATGTTCGCCAACATCTTTAATATCAAACGCTTCGCCTACTGTTTGGTAGCTCATTTTTTGATAAAAGCCTACGGCGGCTGTTCTTGCATTGAACCAAATCAGATCCACTTGATTTTCATTGCAATAGGTTTCGCAATGTTTTACCAAAGCCTCTCCAAACCCCTTTTTTTGATGGGTACCTAAAACAGCCATCCCACGAATTTGCGCCTGATTTTGTGCGGCAAATATAGTGTTGATTTTATCAAATAATGAAATAATTCCTATTAAATATTCATCCTCAAATAAACCAAAATGATGAGTAGACTCTAAATCATCGCCTTCAAACACGCAACTTTCGATAGGTTTTCCTTTTCTTAATACAGGTTGGCGAACAGCATAAGTTTCTTTTGATGTAATTTCTCTAATTGTAATCATGATTTTTTGAAAAAATATTGCATTTATAACTTTTTAATTTTAAATAAGTTATAAAAAAATGTTGTTTTTTATTGATTTTTTTTGCCGAAAAGCTTGTTTTTAACTGAACTTTCTTTCTATATTTGCACAACCAATGCGAAAGTAGCTCAGTTGGTAGAGCTCCAGCCTTCCAAGCTGGTTGTCGCGAGTTCGAGCCTCGTCTTTCGCTCTTCAAAAGCCTCAAACATTGTTTGAGGCTTTTTTGTTTTTAGACTAAACGTAAATTCCAATATTTTTAAAATTGCTTCGCCTGTTCGCTATCGCTCGGGTCCAAATCCCAATTCTGTATTTATTATGTTGACTTAATTTTGGAATTTGGAATTTTAAAATTGGATTTTACTTTAAATCACTTAAGTCGCTTTCTGATTTTAATTCTTGCGCTTCTTGATTTTGTCTAAACAATCTCGCAGATAAAGAACCTTTCAAAGTAATTTTATCGCCTTTTACTTCAAGCCAGCTTCCTTCTCTTAAACCTAAAACCGGAATCGAATTGAACGCATGAAATTCTTTGATTCTTGTTTCGCGAGTTTCTCCCATGTGTTTAGATTGCAAATCGGCATCCAGATAATGTGGGTTTAAGTTAAATGGAATTAATCCTAAAGTCTGAAAACTTGGAGGATAAATAATAGGCATGTCATTGGTAGTCTGCATTGACAAACCGCAAATATTGCTTCCTGCGCTTGATCCTAAATACGGAGTTCCATTTTTTGCAGTTTCAGAAAGTAACTGCATAATATTATTTTTATAAAGCTGGGTAACTAGTAAAAACGTGTTGCCTCCGCCTGTAAAAATTCCTTCAGCATTTTTTACAGCATCTTGCGGATTTTCAAATTCATGAATTCCTTTAACATCAATGTTGATGCTCGCAAAAGCCTCCGCAGCTTTTTGGGTATACTCATCATGGGAAATTCCGCCAGGACGCGCATATGGAATGAATAAGATGGTTTTACAGTTTTTAAAATGTGTTTTTAAAGTAGGTAAAATATATTCTAAGTATTTGCCTCCGTGTAAAGTAGAGGTGCTTGCAATAATAACGCTTTTCATGATTTTTTAAACTCAAATTTTGTTTGTTAAAGATATTAAAAACTCTGTTTTTGTCTAAGTTTTTAATGTTTTAATTAACATATTTTTACGAAGTCATTAGTATTAAATTTGGAAGGACTTGAGATATTTTTACCGTTTTAAGAATATTTCTAGTTTATTTTATTTTGTTTCAGAAAATTACTTGTTTTTTAATTGTGGTCGCGGGCCAGGTTTGTTGGTCTCAAAGTCAAGATCGTTCTGCTTTCAATGGGAAAGTGGTCTCAAGCACTTTGGATTTGGATGGTATTTATGTCATTAATGCGCAAACAGAAGAAACAGTAACAACAAATGCGTCTGGATCTTTTTCAATCTTGGCAAAACCAACGGATGTTCTTGTTTTTTCTTCAATAAGCTTTAAAGAAAAAAGAGTGATGCTGAAACAAGAAGATTTTTCAAATCTTAATTTTGCCGTTAATCTTACTATGATTATGTATCAATTGCAAGAGGTTGTGGTAAAACGGTATGATAATATTAATGCCGAAAGTTTGGGAATAATTCCTATGGGGCAAAAGAAATATACTGCAGCAGAACGTAAATTACAGACGGCGACTGCGTTAAATGCTACAGCAAATGCAGGGTCAATGGCCGGTGGTTCTATTTCTGCAGATCCGCTACTGAATTTTTTCTCAGGAAGAACAGCTATGCTTAAGAAAGAAGTTGCGGTTGAGAAAAAGGAATTTTTCATGAGACTTCTAGAAAATATGTTTAGTCTGGATCATTTTATTGACCGATTAAAAATTCCGGCAGATTATGTAAAGGGATTTGAATATTATGCGATAGAAAATGATAAGTTTACGGTGATTTTGAATTCTAAAAATAAAACTTCTACAGAATTTCTTTTAGGAGAATTGGCTGTAAAATATAAAGAAATGATTGCTGGTGAGGGTAAATAAGATTATATCGATTATTGTCTTTCTTTTTTTTGTTCAGATTGGTTTTGGACAAAAAACAGATTTGAAGTTATTGGTGGGAAGAGTGCAAGAACAATCGACTTCGCTTGAAGGGGTTAATATTATAAATAATGCCACGCAAGCTGCTACAGTTTCAGATTCTGAAGGTAATTTTTCGATTGCAGTGCATGAAGGAGACGTTTTGGTTTTTTCTGCTGTAAACTTAGACCCTGTTAAACGAAGAATATCGGCAGAAGATTTGACTGTCAATTCTTTAGTTATAAAAATGACGGCTAAGGAAGTGGAGTTGAAAGAAGTAATTGTCAATGAAAACGCGAATATAACGGCTGAGAATTTAGGAATTATTCCGTACGGACAAAAAAAATATACGCCTGCAGAACGAAAAGTTTATACAGCAACTTCGACTTCTGTAGATAAGTTATTAAATGCGATTTCGGGACGAACTTCGATGCTAAAAAAAGAGGTGAATGTAGAGAAAAAAGAAGCGCTTTTTAGAAAATTGGAATACCTTTTTGAGGAGAATTATTATACAGATAGATTGAAAATTCCAGTTGATGATATTAAAGGATTTCAATTATTTTGTGTGGATGATGCTGATTTTGCTGTATCTTTGAATATCAAAAACAAAACAATGAGTATGTTTTTAATCACAGATCTAGCAAGAAAATATCTAACAATTCTCGAAAATGAAAAATAAATTAGGAGTACTCGTTGTATGCTTATTTTGTCAAATTGTATTAGGGCAAAACGGTTTCAGGAAACCATTACACGGTCAGGTTATAAATGATTTTTTAGCCATAGAAAGTGGTTATGTAATGAATATTAATGCTAATGTTAGGACATTTATTGGTTCTGGCGGTTTATTTGATATTGTTGCACAGCCAAAAGATACTTTATTATTCTCAGGCCTTACATTTCAATCAAAAAAAATAGTTTTAACCGAAAAAGATTGTGCTGAGATCCTTTTAAAAGTAAAATTAGATTTAGTTAATAATCAGCTTAAAGAAGTTGTTGTTCATAAAGAATTAAAAGTAAAAGCGTTACAAGGCGGTTCGCAGAAATATGTAGATATGCAGTTTGAAGACGATCAACAGTCTACTGCAAAAAACAATGCAATGCTTTCTGATCAGACTATAAAGTATGGAACTGACTTTGTGCGAATCTTTAAAGATGTCAAAAAACTTTTGAGTAAAAAAGACGAAGTAAGAGAGGAAGAAGTTACCGATATTGCTTTTGTAGAATACGCTAAAGATAATTTTACAAAAGATTTTTATTCTAAAACGCTTAATCTAAAAGATGATGAAGTAGAGCTTTTCTTAATGTATTGCTCAAACGATCCGCATTCTAAAGACTTGGTAAATCCAGATCAGAAATTTCAGTTAATGGATTTTATGATTAATAAGAATAAAGAATTTAAGAAAGCTGAGGCTACTCAAAAATGAAAAAAAAGTTAGTTTTCCCTTTGCTGGGAGTTTTGTTTGTATTGTCTTCGGCATTTGCTTTTCATAAATTTTATGTTGGTGTTTTTCAGGTAAATTATGCGGCAGAAAAGAAAATGCTGCAAATTACTTCCCGCATTTTTATTGATGATTTAAATAATGCAATGGAGAAAAAGTATCACAAAAAAACATTTGTTGGTACAAGCAAAGAAACTCCGGCAGATGTTGAATTATTAAAAAAATATTTATCAGAACACTTTCTGATTAAAGTAAATGGGCAATCAAAAACAATAACTTTTTTGTCTAAAGAAGTAGAAGCTGATGATGTTTTGGTCTGTTATTCCAGAATTAAGGATATAGATAAGTTTAAAACACTTGAAATTTCGAACACTATTTTGGTAGATTGGAATTCAGAACAGCAAAACATTACACATATTTCAGCATTTGATACAAAAAGAAGTGTTCTTTTTACAGAATCTTCAAGGAAAGAATTGTTAAAATATTAAGGTATTAGTAAAATTAATGTTTTAATTACTATTTTCACAGCCTAAAGAAATTACCATTAAAATTTTATGAAAAAACTTTCATTATTATTACTTTTTCCTGCAATGTTAGTAGCGCAGGATAAAGCAACAACCACACCAACCAAACAACAGGGAAAGTACGATACGAACAAGTTTAGCCAAATGTACGATTTGCTGGCAACACCAAATATGTTTCGTACGGCTTCTGGAGCTCCAGGACCTGCTTATTACCAACAACAAGCAGATTACAAAATTGATGTTGAATTGGATGATAAAAATTCAAAATTAAGCGGATCTGAAACTATTACCTATACAAATAATTCGCCAGATAGTTTGGAATATTTATGGGTGCAGTTAGATCAAAATCAAGCAAAAGCAAATACGCAAACCTCATTGGCAGAAAGTGACAAAATAAGTCAGGTTCTTCCATTGGATGGTTTTTCTTCTAAATATTTGAAAAAAGATTTAGAGCGCGGTTTTAATATTGAACAAGTTAAAGACGCTAAAGGAAGTGCATTGTCTTATACGATCAACGAAACGATGATGCGTATTAATTTGACTTCGCCATTAAAACCAGGAGAAAAAATTTCTTTCTCAATAAAATGGTGGTACAATATCAATAACTACAGAAAAGAAGGCGGTCGTTCAGGATACGAATTATTCGAGAAAGACGGAAATAAATTATATGTAATCGCACAATTCTACCCAAGAATGGCAGTTTACAACGATGTTGAAGGATGGCAGAACATGCAGTTCTGGGGAAGCGGAGAGTTTGCTCTTCCTTTCGGAAACTTTGATGTAAATATTACAGTTCCTGCAGATCACGTGATCGATGCAACTGGTGAGTTAATGAACAGAAGTGAAGTCTTTACTGCTGAACAAGTTAAACGATATGAGCAAGCTCAAAAATCATTTGACAAACCTGTTGTTATTGTAACACAGGCAGAAGCAGAAGCAGCTGAAAAAGGTTTTTCTGAAAAGAAAAAAACTTGGAAATTTAGGGCTAAAAATGTTCGTGATTTCGGAATTGCTTCTTCTAGAAAATTCATTTACGATGCAATGGCTGTGAAAATTGGAAATAGAACTGTTATGGCAGAATCTGTTTATCCAAAAGAAGCAAACCCACTGTGGGGAGAAACTTCTACAATGGTTGTAGCACATACTTTAAAAAGTTATTCTTCTCATACTTTTGATTATCCTTATCCAAAAGCAGTTTCTGTTTCGGCAGAAGATCAAGGAATGGAATATCCAATGATTTGCTGGAATTATGGTCGTCCAGATGAAAATGGAGTGACAAGCAGAGAAGTGAAAAACGGAATGATTGGTGTTATTATTCACGAAGTTGGACACACTTTCTTCCCGATGATTGTAAACTCAGATGAGCGCCAATGGACTTGGATGGATGAAGGTTTGAATTCATTTTTAGAGTATCTGGCAGAGCAGGAATTAGATCCAAATTTCCCTTCAAGAAGAGGACCAGCAAAAAATATCGTTCCTTACATGAGCGGTGACCAAAAGTTTTTAGAGCCAATTATGTCAAACTCTGAGACTATTCACCAATTTGGAAATAACGCTTACGGAAAACCAGCTACAGGTCTTAATATTTTGAGAGAAGTAGTTATGGGAAGAGAATTGTTTGATCACGCATTCAGAACGTATGCAAATAGATGGAAGTTTAAGCATCCAACACCAGAAGATTTCTTTAGAACAATGGAAGATGCTTCGGCAGTAGATTTGGATTGGTTCTGGAGAGGATGGTTCTACTCAACAGATTTCGTAGATATCGGAATTAAAGACGTAAAACAATATTACGTTTCAGATACTCCAACTACAGACATTAAAGATGTAAAAGTTAGAAAAGGACGTTTTGGTTTTGAAAAAGGACCTTTTGTTTACTTAGTTTCTGGAGATAATGCAGAAGTAAACGATTCTAAGAAAAAAGCTTTAAAAGTGCAAGATTTCAAGTCTTTGGCAGATTACGTAGATCAGACTTTTACTGCTGAAGAAAAAGCTTCTATTAAATCTCCTAAATACTTCTATGAAGTAGAATTTAACAAGCCAGGCGGAATGATTATGCCTATCTTAGTTGAGATTACTTATGAAGATGGTTCTAAAGATAATTACAAATATCCAGCACAAATCTGGAGAAAAAGTAACGAGACAGCTAAAAAAGTATATGCTACTACAAAAGCAATTAAGAGCATTCAAATTGATCCACAATTGCTAACAGCAGATATTGATGTGACCAATAACTCTTGGCCAAAAGTAGAAACAAAGTCAAAATTTGACTAAATAAAATAGAAATTAATAAAATGCTCATCAGGTTTATAAAAGCTTGATGAGCTTTTTTATTTTAACTAAATGTATTTTCAAGGACTTTTTAAGTTAATTTTAAAACTCTAACCTGAAAAGTTTAATATCTTTGCGACAACAAAAATAAAAGTTATGTTTGGTATAGGAGGAGGAGAATTAGTTTTCATACTGTTTATAGTGCTAATGCTTTTTGGTTCTGATAAAGTGCCTGAAATTGCACGTACAATGGGAAAGGCTATGGCTCAGTTAAAAAATGCAACTAATGATATTAAAAGTGAAATTCAAAAAGGAGCAGAGGCTAATGGTCTTGATGCGAAATCTTTGAATGATATTACTGGAAATATCAACGCAGAAATTGATAATGCAAAATCTAATTTGCTTGGAGATACTGGAAACCTTTTAGGAGACACTACAGCTGAAATCGAAAAAGTAAAAGAAGATATTGATACTCTTTCTGGACCTATTAAACGCCAAATGTAATGCTTGAAAAAATACAGGAATTAGATAAAGATCTTTTAATCTATCTTAACGGATTAGGTTCTGAAACATACGACAAATTATGGCTTATTATTACCAATCAATTGTATTGGACGCCATTTTTTCTATTACTATTCTATCTTATTTATAAAAAAATAGGAGGAAAACAAACCCTGTATTTGTTGCTTTTTATAGCTGTTCTAATTGCTTTTACAGATCAGACCTGCAATTTATTCAAACACACTTTTCAGCGTTTGCGACCATGCAATGATCCAGAAGTAAATACAATTATTAGAGTTGTTCAGGTTAGAAAATCATATAGCTTTTTCTCTGGACATGCTGCCAATACTATGGCGGTTGCAACTTTCTTATTTTTGATTTTAAAACGCTATTTCAAATATTTCGGATTCATATTTCTTTGGCCTTTAGTTTTTGCTTACAGCCGAATTTATTTAGGATTACATTTTCCAGTTGATATCCTTACTGGGTATTTCTTCGGAGCACTTTTCGGATTTTTACTTTATTTAGTTTATAGAAAATTAAAACCACAGTATTTTCCAGGATAGTTCTTTTTAAAGGTGCTAAGGTTCTGAGATTCTAAGTTTTTTTTTAAAAGGTGCTAAGATTCTAAGGTTTAAAGATATATATTATAAATTGCCTCCAGCTTTAGCTGGAGGTTTTTTTATTGGCAAATAAAAAGGCTTTAGCCAAATATTATGAAGTATTTGGCTAAAGCCTTAGGTAGTTAAATTATATACCTCCAGCGAAAGCAGGAGACAAGTGAGTAGTGTAAAACTTAGAATCTCAGAATCTTAGTGTCTCAGAACCTTAGTTAATGATTGTTTTTTCGCTCCATTCCAAACCATTTGGAAGTTGCTGTTTGCTAAATTCAATATGAATGACTCTTCTGCGTTCGTTGTTTGTGGTTTTGTTTGATGCATGAAATAATAAGGGCTTCATGATCATAATACCGCCTTTTTCGACTTCACAAATTGTTTCTTTTTCAGTTTCAAAATCTAGATTCTCAATTCTCAAAATTCCTTTTGAATGAGAGTTATTAATCACTTTTAAAGCGCCATTCTCTTTAGTGGTTTTGTCAATATGAATTCTGATTGTAAAATTATTTTCTAATATTTCTGTAGGTGGCTGAACCGCAAATTGATTTTGTTTTACTGTCCAATTTTCAAAATTTTCCGCTTCAATTTTTTGGTCAACAGAAATCGTTAAATCCTGATGATAAGCCACAAACCAATTTGATTTTTCCGGTTTATCAAAGTAGATAGATTTTGTTATAAAAAAGCCTTCGCCAAAAGTAGATTCGATAATATCCTGCAGTTTTTCATTAAAAATGAAGGGAAGCGTTTCAGGTATTTCTTTATGAAATTGTCTAATCGCAAATAAATCTTGAGACTTTCTAAAAGTCGTATTTTCTTGATTATCTGCAGTTTTGTTTTCAATCAGTGAAATTAGATTCTGAATTTCATTTTCTGTAAAAACATTATTTATGATTGAAAAACCTTCAGCGCTTATTTCTGTGTTATAATTCATTTTTAATAGTTGTTGAATTGCCTCCAGTCTTAGCTAGAGGAAGCCCTTCACCTTAAATTATGTTCCTCCAGTTCTAGAGGAAACTCAATAATATATTCATTCAGTATAAAAACTTAGAGTCTTAGCAAAAAAAACTTAGAATCTCAGCATTTCAGCATCTTAGCATCTTAAAAAATCACAATACTCTCGAAACCGTCAACCCATCACGAATTGGCAATAAAACCGTTTCTACTCTTGAATCGTCTTTTAAAAGCTGATTGTATTCTAAAAGTACTTTTGTGCTTACGTCATTTGGATGAACTGGTTCTAGGATTTTTCCGCTCCACAAAACATTATCAGATAAAATGATACCACCCTTATTCATTTTTGGAACAATCATTTCCCAGTAGTTCAAGTAGTTTTCTTTGTCCGCATCAATAAAAACCAAATCAAATTTTAAGTCTAAATCTGGAATAATGTTTACTGCTTCTCCTAAATGCTGAAAAATCTGTTCTCCCCAAGGAGACATATCAAAATATTTTCGCTGAAAATCGATTAATTCTTCTTTGATATCAATAGTGTGTAATTGACCATTTTCCTGCATTCCTTCACATAAGCACAAAGCAGCATAGCCTGTATAAGTTCCGATTTCTAAAATATTAACCGGACGAATCAATTTTGAGAGCATGCTTAAAACACGTCCTTGAAAATGACCGCTGAGCATTCTAGGCAAAAGTATTTTCTGATACGTTTCTTTATTAAGTTTGGCTAACAATTCTGGTTCATTTTCAGAATGCTGTTCGATATAATCTTCTAATTCTTGTGATATAAAATGCATGTTGTAGTATCTTGTAATTTGAGGGCAAAAATACAAAAATATCTGCTTGCGATTGGGCATAAAAAAACCATTCGTTTTGCGAATGGTTTATTTTAAGGTTTAAAAAGGTTTTATTTTTTCAAAGCTTCGTTTACGTCTTTGGCTGTTTTTACAGTTCCGTCTTTGGCTGCTTTAGCCGCATTTTCAACTTTTTCAGCTCCTTTTTTAGTAGCGTCTTTTACATCAGTTGCTGTTTTTTTAGCTGCATTTTCAACATCGTTTGCCGCTTTTTTAGTAGCGTCTTTTACATCTTGAGCAGCAGTTTCTGTAGCATCTTTTGCTTTAGCAGCAGCGCCTTCTGCTTTGCTTACCGCACTGTCTTTTACTTCTTCGATATCTGTTGTAAGAGAATCAACTTTGTTGCCTAGCGTTAATTCATCTTCGGCAGGTTTGTTTTCTTTTTTTTCACATGACTGAACAGCAAATGCTAATAAGGCAATAACAGCTAAACTTAAAATTTGTTTTTTCATAATTACATTTTTTTAGGTTGATAAAACTTAAAGGTTAAATGGCTGAAAATAAAATTACAAATTTTAAAATGATTGAGCTCTTTGTAAGATTATTTTTCTTTTGAGAGCAAAACAATTCTTGTGCCAAATTTTGACTTTTTTTAGCTTGGTGTTCAATTTTTTTTCTACAATAAAATTTAGTTTTTATATAAACTGAAATTAATAACAATGTCGTCTTTCACTTTAATCAAGCCAGCCATTTTTACTGGTGGTTCCAACTCAATATCAGAGAACTTTAAACTAAGCGTTCCTTGAATCTTATCATCAGTATTATATAGTATAAAATCTTTGTATTTGAGCGTCTTGTCAGTTATGAAAAAGTTTAGTCTGCATTTGTAATTCTTTCCCATTGGCTTTATGTCGCTTATAGAAACTGTGCTGTTTGGGAATTGTTTGACTTTTACTGTTCCTTGCAAATCTTTGGTCATTACCTTATTGCCACAATCAAAGTTTGACATTTTGATGTCGGTATTAAAGGTGTTTTTTTTAACTGAGTTTACATAAACAGTATCCTTTATAGCAAAGGTATTGGAGCAATTATATTTGCCAACTGTAGATAGTCCTGTGATTTCTATTTTAATTTTATTAATTGCCACAGCGCTATCTTCTGCGAAAAAAGTGGGTTTAGCACTTCCTAGTAAAAAGAACATTGCTAAACCCATTATTAATATTTGAAATCTCGTTTTCATTTTTTTTTATATTAGAACGCAATGGTTGCTTCGAATACTATACCTTCAAACTTACCGCCATAAAAGTTGTTTACATTTCCAGTAGCCGGATCTCCTACAAATTGTGAATAATCTTTATATTTTTGATTCACGTAGTTTAATTTAGCCAAAATGTTTTTAGTCATAAACCAGCCAGCGCTTGCTTCAAATTTATCTACGGTAACCTTTTTAGCGTCAGCATTAGATAGTTTTCCAGATACGGTATTGTATTTTCCTCCGATATAGAATTGTTCAGTTCCTCCAAATCTGTAAATAAGCTCTGAAGCATATTGGTTAGCAGTACGTTTGTCGTCAGTACCCGCTTTGTCTCCTCCTGAAGCTAATTCGATTGTTCCGAAGAATTCAAGTCCTTTATATTTCACAAAAGGGTTAATCATGTATGTAGTAGCCCAGTTTTTGAAATTAGGGTTGAACGTTGCTTCTGGAGTAGATGTTTTACTGAAACTAGTAGGAACATCTGTAGTAGTTGTAGAAGTAACGTTACCATCAGCGTCGGTCTTAGTAATTGTATTTTTATAAGCGTTATTATTCAATATGCCCCAATAACCAAATCCTGATCTATTAGCAGAATATATATTTGCGTTACCAAGATTTGCATTATGGTAAAGAGAGCCAGTTAATCTTACTCTTAAATCTTCATTAAGCTGTTTGTCATAACCCAATTTAGCTAAAATTGAAGGACTATGTGTTGTATTGGTATTTGGACCATTAGTATAAAAAACTTCTTCATTACTCTGATTTAAATTACCATTTGTAACACCTAACATGCTTACCAATCCATTTCTGTTGTAGTAAACCTCCATACCCATTTCTGTAGTGAAAGAATACATGATGTTGTTTCCAACAAATGCATTTCTAATGGTATTACCATTATCAGAACCTCTAAAGTGAGCATCACCAAAATTGTTCTCCATTTGTCCAATTTTAATGGTAGCATATTTCATTACATCAGCCAAGAAGTCTTTTTTGATGAAGTCTAACTTGTCAATTTGCAAGTATCCACCTTTTACATAAGAGTCATTGTGGTGTCTTGAAGCTAAATAAACATCTAAATTTACTCGTACTCCGTCAAATAGTTGTGCGCCAATATACATGTCAGCTGCAGGAAGAGTAAAATTGTTTTCAGTATTCATTAAACGATATCCAGTAATTGTTCTAGTAGTAGTCCCAGTTGCTGTAGTGGTTGTAGTCGTAGAACTAGCAGGTTGGTTGTTGAATGAATTTGTGGCTTGGAAATCCATGTTGAAAGCACCACCAAAGTCAATGCTGATACCTTTAAATTCTCTATTGTCTTTTTGTACGTCAAAAACGTTGATACCGTCTTTTCCTCTAGAGATTTGGTTTTGCATGTTTCCAAAGCTTACTTGTGCATTTACAGCGAACGTGCTTATTACTGTAATAAATAGGATATAAATCTTCTTCATGGCGGTTATAAATTAAAGTTTAAATTAAATTTTATAGTCAGGTCTTGTCCTGTTTTGATTGTTCCAAGCATTGCTGTTGGCGATTTCATTCCGAAGTCTGCAAAAGTAATTTTGTTACTTCCTTGAAGATTTAGTCCATTTGCAGTAACAGTTGTTTTTACAGAAGTTTTGTAAACTTTGCTAACTCCAGCAATGGTGTAAGTACCAGTTAGTTCCCAAGTAGTTTCGTTTACTTTTTCAGCAGATTTCAGAACATATTTTATTTGCTTGTTTTTATCCGTTTTTAGCGTTTCGTATGCCACTTTATCCATGCTTTTTTTCTCACTTTTTACGCTTTCTGCCAATAAAGTAACGGTTAGAGCGTCTATGTCAGTTAGCTTTCCGTTAGCAATGTTTAGAGTTGCTGTTCCAGTTCCAGACGCCGATTTCATCTCCCAATCGTGAAGTGTAGATGTACCAGATACAGAAAAAGTTGATTTACTATCTAAGGCATATGATTTTTGTGCTGTCGCAAATGAGGTAATTCCGAAAATTGCAATAACAAGGGCGAATAATTTCATTTTATGGGTTTTCATTTTAATTATGTATTTTGATTAAAAAAATAGATAAACTCGGCCAATTCTATCTCTAAGTGTTTATTGTTTGTTTTTTAACTTGTATCAAAGATCTACTTATAAACCAGCTTGGTACATGATAATAATCATTGTTAAAATTTTATTAAATTGGTATTTAATAACTACAACGTTTTCATTTTCTGCATAATCGATTACTAAAGCAAAAAAGAGTATTGATTTTTATTAAATTGTCATTTTTTAACATTTTGCTAAAAATTGAAAATCTTAAAAGAGAGACAATTTTTAACATTAAGTCGATTTGATTTAGCTTAAAATAATATTGAAGATTACAGTTAAATCTTTTCCTGCTTTAACAACTCCAAGAGCTGCTTTAGGAGGTGTCATTTCAAAATCGCCAAAAGTAATTTGGTTAGAACCCTGCAGAATAATATTTCCTTTACTAGTGGTAACTTTTACTTGGGTTTTGTATTCTTTGCTTACTCCTGCAATCGTGTAAACTCCTGTTAAGTTCCAAGTGTTATCATCTATCTTTTCAGCAGATTTTAAAACGTATTCAATATTCTTATGTGTTTCGGTATCCAAAGCTTCGTAAGCTACTTTGTCCATACTCGCTTTATAGCTTTTTAAGCTTTCGGCCAATAGTGAAATTCTTAGACTATTTATTGTAGCAAGTTTAGAATCCTTAACTATTAAGTTGGCCATTCCAGTTCCTTCTGTAGATTTCATTACCCAGTCGTGTACTGTAGAGGTTCCTGCTACTTCAAAGGTTGAGTTTGCAGCTACACTATAATTTTTTTGAGCATTTGCCTGTAATGCTATTGTTGTAAAAATTACGGTCAGTAAAAATGATTGAATTGTTTTCATGTTGATAAAGTATAGGTTAATCATTTAAATGAGGATGTTTTAAAATTCAGTTAGTGGATGCAGAATCAAAAACTATCCTTATTTCTTAGACCAAAATTATCGCGCGCGCGAAGAAAACGAAATGATAAAAATCATGGCTAAAGTTTTATTAAATTGTTATAGTAAAAGAAGGAATGGCCTATTAACACTAAGATTTTATCTTTAAAGGAAATAAAATAAGATGTAAGTAATTGCCTATTAGTTTATTGTGTGTTTGGATCGAAAACATCTCGTACTGTTTTTTTAGCCCATTTTTTTGAAAAGAAATCAATAAAAAATGGTGGAAAGTGCTTTAAGTTTTAGAAAATACTGGAAATAAACTAACTTTGCAGCATGCAAATGGAGAAAAAAGACATACGAGCCTTATCAAAAGAACAGCTTCGCGATTTTTTTGTTGAAAATGGAGATAAAGCTTTCCGCGGAAATCAGGTTTACGAATGGCTATGGAGCAAAGGAGCCCACAGTTTTGAAGACATGACAAATGTAGCCAAAGCTACAAGGTCTATGCTTGAAAATAGCTTTGTTATCAATCATATTAAGGTTGATACCATGCAAAGAAGCAGTGACGGAACAGTAAAAAATGCTGTTAGGCTTCATGACGGACTTGTAGTAGAGTCTGTTTTAATTCCTACAGAAACTAGAACTACTGCTTGTGTTTCTAGTCAAGTGGGCTGTAGTTTAGATTGTAATTTCTGTGCAACAGCACGATTAAAAAGAATGCGGAATCTAGAACCTGGCGAAATTTACGATCAAGTTCTAGCTATTGATAGAGAGAGCCGTTTGTATTACAATCATCCGCTTTCTAATATTGTTTTCATGGGAATGGGAGAACCTTTAATGAATTATAATAATGTCATTAAAGCAATAGACATGATTACTTCAGAAGAAGGGTTAGGAATGTCTCCAAAACGAATTATGGTTTCGACTTCGGGAATTCCGAAGATGATCAAAAAAATGGCCGATGATGATGTGAAGTTTAAGCTGGCAGTTTCTCTGCACTCTGCTATAGACGAAACTCGCGCTCGCATTATGCCTTTTAGTAAAAACTTCCCTTTAAAAGATTTACGTGAAGCATTAGAATATTGGTATAGAAAAACCAAAAGCAAAATTTCTTACGAATATGTAGTTTGGAAAGGAATTAACGATGATAAAGCTTCCGTTGATGCGTTGGTTAAATTCTGTAAATATGTGCCTTGTAAAGTCAATTTGATTGAATACAATCCAATTGATGATGGCGAATTCCAGCAAGCTTCAGAAGAATCGATTATGGCTTATATAAAAGCATTAGAAAATATTGGAGTAGTGGTAAAAGTACGTCGCAGCCGAGGAAAAGACATTGACGCCGCCTGTGGACAATTAGCCAATAAAGAAGCATAAAAAATACTCCGCTAGGAGTATCTCATCGGTAGAAAAAAAATAGAGACATGCATTAATTATGTCCCATCGGGACATTTGATCGGTTTTTGGAAAATTAAAAAGCATTAAAAACAAGAATTATTTCTCATTTTTAATGCTTTTTTCTTGGACAAAAAGGATGCTTATTTTTTCAGATCTACTTCTTCAGTAACGCCGTCTTTTGTTACTTTTACAAGCGTATCGCATTCTCCGCTACCATAATCAATAGTTGCTATAGCGCCATTTTTAGTTATAGAAGCGATTCCTTTTACAGCAATAGATTTTCTGCAAGATGCATTAAACTCTAGAGGAGTTGTAATTTCTGCCGAAAAAGTATCTCCGTTCGGGAAAGTTGTAGAGCCGCTTCCGGTAACTACAAACACATTATCATCCCAATCAAACCATGTGTCATAGCCGGAAGTCATTTCTTTTGTTAGCGTTCCTTTTCTAGTATACACTTTTCCATCATCAAACGTAATGGTTAAATCTATAGAAGCTGTAGAAACAGGATGGGCTGTCACCAATAAATTGGTCTCTTTAATAGTTCTCACAATACTTTTGCTTCCTTGAATTTTTTTACCATTATGATAAAATCCATCAAAAGTGTAGCTAATGGTTTGTGTAGAAGAAGTAAAATCATTTGAAAAAGAAACAACCATTTTACCTTTTACTGTATTTCCGTTATTAAGAGTGCAGCCTTCCACACCAAAATCTACTGTTTTTGTCCAAGTGTTATTGGTTAAAACTGTAGTGATTGTAGCACAGCTAGGAAGATATTTTTTTATAGGTCCGTTTGGTTTGGCATTTACATTCAATTGAGAGCTAAACTGATCTTCAGCAATATCCGTAACATCCTCAACAGAAGCATCGATTTTAGCATTGGTTACAATCTCATCGTTGGTAATCGCAGCTCCCGATCCGTCATTTATTTTTTCATCAGAATTACAGCTGATGAAAAAAGACATAGTAATTAAAGTACTAAATAATAAAAGTTTTGTTTTCATAAAAAAAATGGTTTTAGGTTTTTCTTTTAACTTAATGAATTCAAATCAGTATTAGTTAGAGCTATTTTTGGTGTTTTTTTTCAGGTTAAAACATAAAATATTTAAATCCTAACCTAAAATAAACAACGTATTTTTATTTAAAATAGTATATTTGGAATCTAAATGAATATTACGTCTCAAATAAAGCAGCCTATTTTTACCGAGATGGAACTTTTCGAGAAAAAGTTCCATGAATCGATGACTTCTAAGGTTGCGTTGCTAAATCGAATCACTTATTATATCGTAAACCGCAAAGGGAAACAAATGCGTCCGATGTTTGTTTTTCTTACTGCAAAAATGGTTTCTGGAGGTACTGTAAATGAAAGAACCTACCGAGGAGCTTCAGTAATTGAGCTTATTCACACGGCAACTTTGGTGCATGATGATGTGGTAGATGACAGTAATCGCCGTCGCGGATTTTTCTCAATTAATGCGCTTTGGAAAAATAAGATTGCCGTTTTGGTTGGAGATTATTTATTGTCTAAAGGTTTATTGCTTTCTATAGATAATGGCGATTTCGATTTATTGAGAATTATTTCTGTAGCTGTTCGTGAAATGAGCGAAGGAGAATTGCTTCAAATCGAAAAAGCAAGAAGACTTGATATTACTGAAGACGTTTACTACGAAATCATCAGAAAGAAAACAGCAACGCTTATTGCGGCGTGTTGTGCGCTTGGCGCGAAAGCCGTAATCGAAGACGATTCTCAGGTAGAAAACATGCGCAAATTCGGTGAATTGATCGGAATGGCATTTCAGATCAAAGACGATTTATTTGATTACAGCGAAGAAGCCATCGGAAAACCAACAGGAATAGATATTAAAGAGCAAAAAATGACTTTGCCTTTAATTCACGTTTTAAATACTTGTACTCCGCAAGAAAAAAAGTGGCTGATAAACTCCATCAAAAACCACAACAAAGACAAAAAACGGGTAAAAGAAGTTATTGCTTTTGTAAAAGATAATAATGGTTTGGCTTACGCCGAAAATAAAATGGTCGAATTCCAACAGGAAGCACTTGCATTACTTCAAAACTTCGAAGATTCTGAGTATAAAGACGCTTTGACTTTGATGGTCAACTACGTTATTGAGAGAAAAAAATAATCTTTTTAAATTAGATAATCAGAAAATGTGTCAATTAGATAATTGGTTTACTTTGTTGTAAATCAGTTGTTTATTGCTATATGTTGGAATTTGGAATTTAAAAATTTGATTTTTTTTTAAGCCCATGCAACCATTTCAAATCGACAATCGTCTATGCTAATAGAAGTCTGTTTCTAAAACCAAAAACCGAAAAGCTTATTAATGAAAATTATCCAGTTACATCAAGAAGAAACCAAAATCATAAAGTTGGCTGCCGAGAACAATCGTCAGGCACAGCAGCAGATTTACACTAAGTTTTCTTCTAAAATGTTAAGTGTGTGTCGTCAATATATAAAAGACATGCAATTGGCAGAAGATGTAATGATAACAGCTTTTATGAAAGTGTTTACCAATTTAAGCAAGTTTGAACACAAAGGAAGTTTTGAAGGCTGGATCCGCCGAATTATGGTTAACGAATGCATTTCGTATTTAAGAGTTCAGAAAAAGGTAAAATTTGCCGAAGATGAATTTTTTGTAGAAGAAAGCTTCAATGAAATCGACAGCCAATTTACCGTAGAACAGATTCAGTATTTAATTGATGCTTTGCCCGACGGCTATAAAATGGTTTTCAATTTATATGCGATTGAAGGTTACAAACACAATGAAATTGCCAAGATGTTAGGAATTAATGAAGGAACATCGAAATCGCAATTATCGCACGCTAGAAAAATGCTGCAAACACAAATTACTATTTTAAAAAAACAAGATAATGGAACCGAATAATTTTGAAAAGGATTTCCGTGAAAAACTAAATCAACGCGAAATTGAGCCAAGCAACAAAGCCTGGGATCGATTGGATGCGATGCTGGCTGTAGCAGAAGAAAAAGAACCAGTTAAGCTTAATTCAAAAAAATCAAAAAGTAAATGGCTGTATATCGCAGCAAGTTTCATCGGATTTCTGTTGGTTGGAACGCTGTTTTTCAATCAAAATAAAAATGCAATTAAAACGCCAGAAACGGTAGTTGTTGAAAAAGAAAAAGAAACTGAAAAAGAATTGATAACAGAACCTGTTTTAAATACTGTTGATTCAGTGAAAACGGAAACTGCAATTGCCGAAAAAACTTCGGAAGAAACAGTAAACAAAAACGAAAAAAACAATCCCAAAGTTTCGGGACAAATTTCAAATAAAATCACTCAAAATAAATCAAATCAAATAGCGGAGTCTTCAATCATCAAAAACAATCAAGAAAAACAATCAACAAACAATCCAACTTTAATTGCCGAAATGTCTAAACAAGATAATGTCGATCAATTATTGGAAAAAGCTGAAACTAAAATTTTAGCAGAAAATGCAGTTAAATCAAAATCAAAAATCAAAATTAATTCGAACGACTTATTAGATCAAGTTGACGGTGAACTGGAGCTTTCTTTTAGAGAAAAAATGATTGCAAAAATCAATAAAAGTTACCACACGGTTAAAGTTGCTGTTGAAAATCGAAACGTTAAAAATTAAATCATCAATCAAATCAATCAAAAAAAGTAATCATGAAAAATTTTACAATTTATCTATTTCTCTTAGTATTCCTGTTTGTTACTAAAATGGTAGGACAAGAAACTTTTGAAAACAAAGCAAAAACAATTGCAGTTAATATCGAAAATATAACCAATGAAGAGAAAGCGGCATTAAAGAAAGAAGTCGATGAGGTTAATAATCAATTAGTAGAAGGGACAATTTCGAAAGAAGAAGCAGAAAAAAAGAAAAAAGAGTTTGCTGAAAAAAGAGCGCGCAATATCGAGAATCGAGTGGCTGTTGAACAGGAAAAATTGCAAGAATTGGTTCAGGAAAAAGTCGATGGCAAAGTGAATTACAATAAAGAAAAAGGAGGAACGGTTTTGTTAATTGGTACGGGCAATGATTCTATTGGTCCACATAAAACAGAAATAAAGATTCCTGCAATGAAGGTGTACAACGGTCAAGATGACAAAGTGAAGAGAGAATCTAAAAGAACAACTTCTCAATTTGTATTTGCAATGGGTTTAAACAGTACAATGGTCGACGGTAAACTGCAGGATTCCAATTATGATTTTATCGGATCACATTTTTACGAATGGGGTTTGACTCTTAATTCTAGAATTTTGAATGACAACAATTTGCTGCATGCCAAATACGGACTTTCATTAATGTATAATAACCTTAGGCCAACAGATAATCGCAGTTTTGTTGTAAATGGCGACCAAACAGATTTAGTGACAAATCCGATACATTTAAAAGAATCTCGTTTTAGAAATGTGTATTTAGTGGCGCCAGTTCATTTAGAATTTGATTTTTCGAAAGACGGAAACTACGACGGGAAATCTTATTTTAGAACACATAAAGGATTCCGAATGGGATTTGGAGGTTATGCGGGAATCAATGTAAAATCGAAACAGATTTTAAAATTTGAAGACAATGACTATAAAACAACCCAAAAAACAAAAGGCGATTATAATGTAAATAATTTCATTTACGGATTGAGTTCTTATATAGGTTATAAAGAAATAAGCTTGTATTTGAAATATGATTTAAACCCGATATTTAAAAATAATGCTGTCGATGAGAATAATATTTCGTTAGGTATTCGATTCGATTTCAACTAATAATAAAATTAAGTTTAGTTAGTAAAAGGGCATCTCGCGAGGGATGCTTTTTTTGCTTTAAAAATGATTAAAATTCCAACAAGATTTACGTATTTTTGCAAGCTATCAACTTTTAAAATTTAATACACTTTGATTTCACAAACCACCATTGATTCTGTTTTTGAAACTGCTCGAGTTGAGGAGGTTATTGGCGATTTTGTGAATTTGAAGCGCGCAGGAAGTAATTTTAAAGGGCTGAGTCCGTTCTCAGACGAGCGCTCTCCTTCGTTTATGGTTTCTCCGGCAAAAGGAATCTGGAAAGATTTTAGTACCGGAAAAGGTGGAAACTCTGTTAAATTCTTAATGGAACATTCGCAATTTACTTATCCAGAAGCCATTCGCTATTTAGCTAAAAAATACAATATCGAAATTGAAGAAACGGAGCAGACTGAAGCAGAAAAAGCCAATACAGATCTTCGTGAAAGTATGTATTTGGTTTCTGAATTTGCTGCTAAGTATTTTCAGGATGTTTTGGTTAATTCTGAAGAAGGAAAAGCAATTGGTTTATCGTATTTTAAAGAAAGAGGATTTACGAATGAAACCATTAAAAAATTCAATTTAGGATATTCTCCAGAAACTTGGGATGCTTTGACGAAAGAAGCCTTAGGAAAAGGATATAAATTAGAATTTCTAGAAAGTACAGGTTTGACAATTCCGAGAGAAGATCGACCATTTGACCGATTTAAAGGTCGTGTAATGTTTCCGATTCAAAGTATGTCGGGTCGTGTTTTAGGTTTTGGAGGGCGTATTTTAACGAATGATAAAAAAGCGGCAAAATACCTCAATTCGCCTGAAAGTGATATTTACCATAAAAGTAAAGTCCTTTATGGAATTTATCATGCAAAACAATCTATCGCCAAACAAAATAACTGTTACTTGGTTGAAGGTTATACCGATGTGATTCAGTTTAGCCAAGCAGGAATAGAAAATGTTGTGGCTTCATCTGGAACAGCTTTAACACCAGATCAGATTCGTTTGATCAATCGTCTAACTAGAAATATCACCGTTCTTTTTGATGGAGATGCGGCTGGTTTACGAGCGGCCATTCGAGGAATTGATTTGATTTTGGAAGAAGGTATGAATGTTCGTGTTTGTTCTTTTCCTCAGGGAGAAGATCCGGACAGTTTTGCGCGTAAAAATTCTCATGACGATTTAGTCGCTTATCTAGAAAACAACAGTAAAGATTTTATACAATTTAAGGCTTCGATTTTAATGGGCGAAGCCAAGAATGACCCCATAAAAAAGGCAGATCTGATTCGCGATATGGTTACGAGTATTTCTAAAATTCCAGACCGTATTCAGCGTGAAGTTTATATTCAGGAATGTGCTCGAATCATGGATATTTCGGAGCAGGTCTTGACGAGTACTTTGGCGCAGCTGATTCAGAAAGATATAGCTGACGCTAATAAAAAGCAGAAACAGGAACAAAGGCCTTTTGAGGTAGTCAGAAATCAGCCTCCGCAAGCAGGTTCATTTTCAGGAGGAGATCCGGAAGATCCAAGAACTGGCCCGCCCGAAGGTTACGATTATCCGGGAGATCCAGGATATTTTCCGCAAGAACAAAATCAAAAAGTAGATATTTTATATGGTTTCGAAAGAAAAGTCATTGAGATTTTGCTATTGTACGGAAGTGTAGTAGAAAATTTTGAAGATGTTTTTTTAAGGGCAGATGAAGAAGGAAATGTAAAAGAAGTTTCAGAAAAAAGACAATATAAGGTATTCGAAAAAATATATCTAAGTCTTCAAGAAGACGAAGTGCAGTTGTCTAATATTTTGTTTCAGAATATTTACACGAATATCATTGATTTTTATAATCAGAATGAAACATTTAGTTTAGATAAATATTTGATGCATTTAGAACCTGATTTTGCTCAAGAAGTAACCAATATTTTGATGGAAGATGAAAGATTAACCATTCATAATTGGGAAGGGCAGAATATTTACCCAAAACATAAAAGTGAAACCATTGAACAGAATGTTTCAGATACGATATTTTCTATGAGATGGTATTTGGTGTCTGGAATTATAGCAGAATTAAAGAATTCTCTTTTAACCGATCCTCAGGAAGATAATTCGGAAGTTTTGAGTATGGTGATCGATTATTCTAAATTGCTGAATAACTTTTCGAAAAAATTGGGGAGAGTAGTAGTGCCTTATCACTAAAAGAAAAAAACTCTATCTAATTTGATAATCAAAATAGATAGAGTTTTATAATTTTCGATTCTCTTAAAAGGCTAAGATTTTCGACTTGATTAAATAATTTCTAAAGTCTTAGCTTTGTTCACTAAGTCAACAAGATTAGTAACATTTAATTTTGTTAATAATCTCAGTTTGTAAGTACTGATTGTTTTTTCATTCAGATTTAAGATTTTAGAGATTTCATTGTTTTTCTTACCATCACTTAAATAACGTAAAACCTCGATTTCGCGGTTAGAAAGTTTTCTGTACAGACGCTCACTTTTGCTTTGTTTAGCAATAAGTGCCATGTTTTTACGTACTGTTTCGTTGATGATAATTTTTCCTTCGTGTACTTTAATAATAGAATGACCTAATGTTTCAAGTTTTTCTGTTTTATGTACATACCCAGAAACTCCTGCTTTAATTGCGTTTGGAGCGTACATTTGCTCAGCAAGATCACTGAAAATAACAATTTTTGTTTTTGGGAAATTTTTTAAGATAGATTTAATTTCAAAGATGCTTGAAAGACCTTCTAACTCTAGATCTAGAATTAAAATGTCGATCTCCTTCGTTTGAAGAATATCTCTAACCATTGAAAAATTGCCTACGTTGGCAACAATTGAAATTTGATCGTGGTCTTTAAAATAAGACTTAACGCCAAAGTGCGTCACAGGATGATTGTCTGCTAGACATACTTTAATCATAATTTTTACCTTTTTTAGAATTGTTCATGTTTTTGGAATGGTAAAATTAATAAATAAATTCTGTAATAACTCGCAGAGAATGTTAAAATGTATTATTTTAACGTTTTTGGGATTAAACAAACAGGAATTGGATCCATTTTATGCTTGTTGCTGGTGTTTAATCGTTTATAGATTTCAAAGACAGATTTTTCTCTCCCCTCGAAGTCAGATGCCGTTTTTCCTGACTCCGCGGCTAACATCGCCCATTCTAATTCGTCATAACTTGCGCCTAATTGATCTTCATCTGTACGATTGTCTCCAAATAATCCATCGGTAGGAGCGGCTGTTAAAATAGATTGTGGAATTTGCAAAAATTCTCCCAAAGCATATACATCAGATTTCATTAAATCGGCAATTGGACTCAAATCTACGCCGCCATCTCCGTATTTGGTGTAAAAACCTACGCCAAAATCTTCCACTTTGTTTCCTGTTCCGGCTACAAGTAAACCATGAATTCCTGCTAAATAATACAAAGAAGTCATTCTAATGCGTGCACGTGTGTTTGCTAAAGCTAAATTAACTTTTGCTGCATCTTCAGTTGAAGGCACTGCACTTTTAAAAGATTCAAAAGTTTGGGTCAAATCGGTCTTAACGTCAGAAACATTAGGGAAGCGTTTTTTGAGCTGTTCAATATGCTCTCTTCCTCTCGAAACTTGACTTTCTGCCTGATGAATAGGCATTTCGACACATAAAACATTCAGTCCTGTCTGTGCGCATAAAGTAGAAGTTACTGCAGAATCTACACCTCCTGAGATTCCAATTACAAAACCATTTACTTTTGCATTAGCAGCGTAATTTTTTAACCACTCTACAATGTGCGTATTTACTTTTTCTGTCTGAATTGTGCTTTTTTTAGCCATAATAGTTTAAGTTTTAAGATGCAGGGATGTATATTTGCAGAATTATTTTGAGTATGCAACTACTTAAAATTCTGATAACACAAATCTAATTAAAATAAAATGAAAATATATCGCTTTGCAGTGGTTCTATGCCTGTTTTTTTTGTCTTGCAATCAAAAAAGTAAGGTTGAAAAAGAAGTAGAAGAAATTCCTGTTGATATTAAAGTAGAACGATTTGATAAGGTGTTTTTTGAAACCAAACCGCAAGATCTTGCGAAAGTAAAAAAACAATATCCGTTTTTCTTTCCTGGTAATGATGATAACGTTTGGGTTCAGAAAATGAACGATCCAATCTGGAGAGAAGTTTATACAGAAGTTCAGAAAAAGTACAGCAATTTTGAGCCGGTTCGCAAAGAGTTTAATGAACTTTTTCAGCATGTAAAATACTATTTTCCTAAAAATAAAATTCCAAAGGTAATTACGGTAATTGGAGAAATGGATTATAATGCAAAATCTATTTACGCAGATAGTCTTGTAGTGGTAGCTTTAGAATTGTATTTAGGGAAAAATCATAAGTTTTATGAGTTTCCAAATTACTTAAAAGAGAACTTTGAAGAAAGACAAATTATGCCAGACGTAGTGTCTAGTTTTTCGTATCGAAATATTCCAAATTCTATAGATAAGAGTTTGGTTGCTCAAATGGTTTTTGAAGGGAAACAGCTTTATGCAAAAGATTTGCTGATTCCTGAATATACAGATGCAGAAAAAATGGGATATACTCCAGAGCAGATAAAATGGTGTGAAGAAAACGAAGCCTATATGTGGCGTTATTTCATAGAAAATGAAATGCTTTACAATGAAGATCCAAAGCTGAGAGCACGATTTATAGCTCCAGCACCTTTTTCTAAATTCTTTTTAGAAATAGATAACGATTCTCCAGGACGAGTGGGAGCTTGGATTGGCTGGCAGATGGTACGTTCTTACATGAAAAACAATAGTGATGTTACTTTGGCTGAATTATTCAAGCTTGAGCCAAAAGAAATCTTCGAAAAATCAAAATATAAACCTAAGAAATAATGGCAAATATAAACTCAGAGATTAAATTTAATATAGAATTGGACGAAAACCGTGTTCCTGAAAAATTAACATGGAGTGCACAAGATGGCGGAGTTCAAGCGGAAGAAGCAAAAGCAATCATGCTGTCTATTTGGGATAGTAAGGTAAAAGAAACCATGCGTATTGATTTGTGGACAAAAGATATGCCGGTAGATGAAATGAAGATTTTCTTTCACCAGACTTTAGTTGCAATGGCCGATACTTTTAAACGTGCAACAGACGATGAAAAAATGTCAGACACAATGAAAGATTTCTGTGATTACTTTGCAGAAAAACTGGAGCTTACGAAGTAATAGAAATTCCAATATAAAAAAATCCCAAATTCCAATTTCAAATAATTGGGTTTGGGATTTTTTGCTTTTTATTGTAATTGTCTAAGTAAGTCAAATAACAGGATATTTCCTTTTTTTTGTTCTTTTTATTTGACAGATCTTTTGTCTAGGTCTTTGAATATCTTTTTTAAAGCTCCTTTCATTAATTTATCTGATGTTTTGTAAAACTCTACATTGTCAATAAACTTGTTTGATTTTTCGGTAGACCACATCGGTTCGGTTTTTGTTTTTTGAGAAATGCCGACCACATTTTGAGAATAGATGATTTCTTGAGAATTTAAATCGTAAATTTCAACAAGTACGGCAGCTTCGTTTTTTCCTACTTCGTCATCGGATTGATAGAGCTCAATATAAGAGAAATCGCTTTTGCGTTTTGTAGTTGAGATATTAACGAAAAAATCAAAACCAGTTCCATCTTTTAATTCTTTTAGTTTGGTTTTATTGGGATTTAAATGAATCTTTCGGCTGATTAGTAATCCGTTAACATCATTTATATAAAACAAACGGTCTCTCAAATTCTTTTTAAAAAACGCTAAAGATTCTTCCGTTAATTTGTCTTTTGATTTTTTAGGGCAATCTAATTCATTCATCAACCATCTTCCTGAGGTAAAATTAACACCGGATCTTGGTCCAGATGTAAACATATAAGTTGGTGTTTTGCAAGAGGTCAGGATCAGGGTCAAGAAAATAAAAAAGAATGGTTTTGGGTTCTTCATAAACTATTTTTGGTTGTGTCAAATGTAGTTTAAAAGATAGTTTTCAGACTATGAAAAACAATTTATTTTTAAGTTTTTACTTTCAAAAATAAAAATCCCAAATTCCAGGATTACAATTGGAATTTGGGATTTTAATATTGTGAGTTTTTAAAATTTTAAAATTCAGAGTTGTTTTTAAAAACTTCTTGATTCACTTCATCTATATAAGATAATAGTTCTTCTTTTCCGGTAGATTCTGTAGATGAGGTTACAAAATATTGAGGCATTTCGGCCCAGTTGTTGGCAAACATCTGTTTTTTGTAAGCTGCAATATGCGAATCTATTTTTGTTTTACTAATTTTATCTGCCTTAGTAAAAATAATGCAGAACGGAATTTCGCTTTCGCCCATATAAGACATAAATTCGATATCTATTTTTTGAGCTTCGTGGCGAATGTCAATTAAAACAAAAGCACAAACCAGTTGTTCTCTGTTTTCAAAATAATCAGTAATAAATTGCTGAAAAACTGATTTTGTTTTCTTAGAAACTTTAGCGTAACCATAACCAGGCAAATCGACCAAAAACCAATTGTTGTTGATTTTGAAATGATTTATTAATTGTGTTTTTCCTGGTTTTCCAGATGTTTTGGCTAAATTTTTATTGTTGGTAAGCATATTAATCAAAGATGACTTACCTACGTTTGATCTTCCTATAAAAGCATATTCTGGCAAAAAATCCTTTGGACATTTTGATGCATCAGAATTGCTGACAATAAATTCGGCGGTGTTAATTTTCATGTTCTTTCGTTTTAAAACCTCCTAAAAAAAATAAATTTTGACGGCTAAAAATTCTTTTCAGTAAGCCATTTTTCAAGAATTTCATTAAATTCCTGAGGGTGTTCCATCATCGCTGCGTGTCCGCATTTGTCAATCCAGTATAAAGTTGAATTTGGTAACAATTTATTAAATTCTTCAGCTACATTTGGAGGAGTTACAGAGTCATTTCGACCCCAAATAATACAGGTTTCAACGTCCATTTTTGGCAAATCTTTAGCCATATTATGACGAATGGCACTCTTTGCAATGGTTAAAGTTTTGATTAATTTGATGCGGTCATTAGCTGTAGCGTAAACTTCATCAATCAAATCGGGAGTTGCAATTTTTGGGTCATAAAATACAGCCTCAGCTTTTGTTTTGATGTATTCGTAATCGCCTCTTCTTGGATAGCTATCTCCCATTGCGCTTTCGTAAAGTCCAGAACTCCCGGTAATTACAAGTCCGGCAACTTTCTCAGGATAAAGTTTTGTATGGTACAAAGCAATATGCCCTCCAAGAGAATTTCCTAGAAGAATAACTTTGTCAAACCCTTTGTAAGTGATAAAGTCTTTTACGTATTTCGCAAAACTTTTTACGTTCGTTTTTAAAATGCTTTGGGTGTATATTGGCAAATCTGGGATAACAACTTTATATCCTTTCGTTGGGAAATATTGTGCTACACCATCAAAGTTACTTAGACCTCCCATTAAACCATGCAGAATAACGATCGGAGTTCCTTCTCCAGCTTCGAAATAGCTGTATTTGCCTTCTTTTTTATAGTGTTTGTCCATCTAATCTAATGCCAATTTCAATTTCGACAAATATAGGGTTAATTCAACAAAAATGAATTTTTGATGCCATTTTTTAACTAGATAATTTCAGTAGAATATGTAAAATGTTAAAAATCAGTAATTAAGATGATATTTGTTAAAATACGCAAATGTTAAGAAATGTGCATTATAGTCAATTTTTTAAGAAAATTAGCGCATTATTTTTTTGAATGAATAACGTATTTAAGAATCTGTTAATTAATAGTTAAAGTATTGATTAGTTGTAGATTATGGAAAGTGGTAGCAAAGTGGTTAAACTTATTAACAAAGTGGTATAAAGTGGTAATATGTGGTAATATTTTTTATATTTTTGCTGTATAACATGTTAACTAGTTTTTTTTGAACACAATTGTTGGAACATATGAATGTAAAGTCGATGCTAAAGGGAGGCTAATGATGCCTGCACCTTTAAAAAAGCAGTTGACGGCTTCTCTTCAAGACGGATTTGTTTTGAAGCGTTCTGTTTTTCAGCCGTGTTTAGAATTGTATCCGATGGTAGAATGGGATGCGATGATGAAAAAAATCAACAAGCTTAATCGCTTTGTAAAAAAGAACAACGATTTCATTAGAAGGTTTACTGCTGGTGTTAAAGTGGTTGAGGTTGATGCATTAGGAAGGTTGCTTGTTCCAAAAGATTTGGTAACGTTTGCAAGTATTTCTAAAGATGTGGTTTTTTCATCTGCGGTTAATATTGTTGAGATTTGGGACAAAGATTTATACGAGAAATCAATTAGTGGCGAAGATATGGATTTTGCAGATCTAGCCGAAGAAGTAATGGGAAATATTAATGACGACGAAGATGGAATATCATAATCCGGTTTTGCTTCATCCAACAGTAGATGGTTTAAATATTAAACCTGATGGTGTGTATGTAGATGTTACGTTTGGAGGCGGTGGTCATTCAAAAGAGATTTTAAAAAGATTAGGGCCAAACGGAAGGCTGTTTGCATTTGATCAAGACGAAGATGCGCTTGCCAATGCACTGCCAGACGAAAGGTTTACTTTGATAAACGAAAATTTTAGGTTCATAAAAAGGTTTTTACGTTTTCACGGAGTAAAAGCAGTAGATGGAATCTTGGCAGATTTGGGAGTTTCATCACATCAGTTTGATGTTCCAGAAAGAGGTTTCTCTACCAGATTTGATGCCGAACTAGATATGCGGATGAGTCAAAAAAATGATTTAAATGCTTATCGAGTGGTTAACGAATATGAAGAACAGGATTTACGTCGTGTTTTTTTTGATTATGGGGAGTTGAAAAATGCACCGGTTTTGGCTAGAACAATTGTTGAGGCAAGAAAAGATTACCCGATCAAAACGACTGAAGAATTGAAAGATGTTTTGAAAAAGTTTTTGCCAGAGAAAGTTCGAAACAAAGTTTTGGCTCAGATTTATCAAGCAATTCGAATCGAGGTAAATCAGGAAATGGATGTTCTAAAAGAATTTATTGAGCAGTCGTTGGAGATTTTAAAACCAGGAGGAAGATTTTCGGTTATCTCATATCATTCGTTAGAAGATCGTTTGGTAAAGAGATTTATTAAAAACGGAATGTTTGAAGGAGAACCAGAAAGAGATTTTTACGGAAATTTTTCAGTTCCATTCAAAACTATCGGAAAACTGATTGTTCCAGACAACGAAGAAATCAAAATTAATAATAGAGCAAGAAGTGCCAAATTAAGAGTTGCAGAAAAGCTATAATATATATTAAGGTAGGAAATAATGAAAAGTGGTGTATTTAGCATATTAAAAGCAAGATTCCTGATTCATGAAGATGCAGTAAAAAATTGGCGATTTATCGTCTTTATAATTCTGCTGGCCATTTTGATGATTGCCAATACACAGCGATACGAACAAAAGGTTTTTGAAATCGCGAAATTAAATAATGAAGTAAAAGAACTAAGATCTGAATTTGTGGATCGACGTTCAGAATTAATGAAGTTAAAAATGGAGTCAACCATCTCGGATAAAATGTTAGAGAAACAAATTTTTCCGTCGACGGTTCCTCCAGTGAAAATAGAAGTTAAAAAAGAAGAAGAAAAAAGTTTCTTTAAAAGAATATGGCAGTAGACGATAAACATATATCCTACAGAATTTACCTCGTAGCAGTTTTCATCTTTTTGATGGCAATTGCTATTGTCGTTAAATTAACCAATATTCAGTGGGTTGATGGAGATTATTACAGAAAACTGGCGAAACAGCGTACGGTTAGAAACTTTATAATTCCTGCCAATAAAGGAAATATTTATTCTGCTGACGGAAGTTTGTTGGCAACATCAATTCCGAATTATGAAATTCGTTTTGATGCAAAAGCGCCAAAAACAGAGACTTTCGAAAAATATGTAAAACAATTGTCAGATTCTCTAGCAACAGTTTTAGATAAGCCAAGTGGCTATTTTCAAAAAGAATTAAGAAAAGCACGAGAGAATAAAAACCGTTATTATTTGATTGCCCGCAATTTGAGTTATACGGAATATGTGAAAATTAAAGGGTTTCCATTATTCAATTTAGGTGCTTTCAAAGGTGGAATTATTGTTGAGCAAGAAACTGTTAGAAAACATCCAATAGGTAAAATTGCAGAAAGAACAATTGGTTACGACCGTATTGATCCAGCAACTGGAATAGAAGTAGGAAAAGGAATTGAATGGGCTTTTAAAAGCTATTTGAACGGAAAAGATGGTAAGATTCTAAAGCAAAAAATTGCAAAAGGACAATGGAAACCAATTCGTGATGTAAACGAAGTGGATCCAATTGACGGTTATGATGTGATATCGACTATAGATGTTTTCATTCAAGATATCGCACACCACGCTTTGCTGAAACAATTGGAAGATTACGAAGCAGATCACGGTTGTGTAGTAGTAATGGAAACGGAAACAGGATACATCAAAGCGATTTCAAATTTAGGAAGAGCAGAAGATGGTTCTTATTACGAAACAACCAATTATGCAGTTGCTGAATCTCACGAACCTGGATCGACTTTTAAATTAGTTGATTTAATGGCGATTTTGGAAGATAAAGTGGCTGATACAAGTACAGTTTACGATAGCCATGGTGGGGAAATTAGATATTATGGAAGAGCTGTTCGTGATTCGCATAGAGGCGGTTACGGGAAAGTTACTTTGGCACGCGGATTTGAGCTTTCTTCCAATACCGTAATGGTTCAGGCGGTTTACGAAAATTACAAAAGCAACCCGCGTAAGTTTGTGAATCATATTAATGAATTAGGCTTAAATAAACCATTGGGATTGCATTTTAAAGGAGAAGGAAGGCCTTATATTCCGCAGCCTGGAGACAAACATTGGTCGGGAACCACGCTTCCTTGGATGGCTTTTGGATATAACGTTTCGGTTACGCCAATGCAGACTTTAACCTTGTATAATGCAGTTGCAAACAATGGGGTAATGGTAAAACCACAATTTGTATCAGAGATTAAAGAATGGAACAAAACCATTAAAAAGTTTGATACAGAAGTAATGAATCCAAAGGTTTGTTCGCCAGAAACACTTAAAAAAGTAAAAGCAGTCTTGGCGAATGTGGTGAAAAAAGGAACAGGTTCTAAGTTGTATTCGAAAGATTTTTCAATGGCAGGAAAAACGGGAACAGCTATGGTGAATTACGGTAACGCAGGAAGAGAAGGAATGTATTATGCGTCTTCTTTTGCGGGGTATTTTCCAGCTGATCATCCAAAGTATTCTTGTATTGTAGTGGTTCATAAACCTAATACATCTAGAAATGATTACTATGGAGCAGATGTTGCCGGACCGGTTTTTAAGAGAATTGCGCAAAAGATTTTTACCGATGCGCCTTCGACAAATAAAATCAAAAAATTAGATTCTAGAATTCCGAAACAGGATGCTAGTTATGATAAATATACGGCTGAAGCTAATAAAAAGCTTAACCAGATTCCCAATTTAAAAGGAATGCCAGGAATGGACGCGATTGCTTTACTAGAAAATTTAGGTTTGAAAGTAAAAGTAAATGGAATGGGAAAAGTAAAGAATCAATCGATTCAAGCGGGAACCAGTATAAGTAAAAACACAACAATTGTATTAGAATTATCGTGAAAGTATTAAAAGACATATTATATAAAGTAGCTATTGAATCTGTAAAAGGTTCAACAGATATTGCTATTCAGAAAATCGAATTTGATTCACGTAAAGTAGAGGTAAATGACATTTTTGTAGCAATTCGCGGTTCACTTTCAGATGGACACGATTATATCGAAAAAGCAATTCAGCTTGGAGCAAAAGCGATTATTTGTGATACGCTTCCTGAAAATACAGCTAATGAAGTAACTTATATTCAAGTAAAAGATACCAATACGGCTTTAGCTTTTATGGCCGCTAATTATTTTGAAGATCCATCTGCAAAACTAAAATTAGTTGGTGTAACAGGAACAAATGGAAAAACGACTATTGCATCCTTATTATTTCAGTTGTTTCAAAAAGCAGGCTTTAAGGTTGGTTTATTGTCAACGGTAAAAATTGTAGTAGATCAAACAGAATATCCAGCAACGCATACAACACCAGATTCTTTAACTATTAATCATTATTTAAATGAAATGGTTGAAGCGGGAGTTACGCATTGTTTTATGGAAGTAAGTTCGCATGGAATTCACCAGAAACGTACAGAGGCTTTACATTTTGTGGGCGGAATTTTTACGAATCTTTCTCACGATCACTTAGATTATCACCCAACATTTGCTGAATATAGAGATGTTAAAAAGTCGTTTTTTGATTCTCTTCCAAAATCAGCTTTTGTTATATCGAATATTGATGACAAAAACGGATCAGTAATGCTTCAGAATACAGTGGCTAAAAAACTGACTTACGCTTTAAAATCTTATGCAGATTATAGAGCACAGATTTTAGAAAGCCAATTGTCTGGATTATTGTTGAAAATTAATGATAATGAAGTTTGGGTAAAACTGATTGGTACATTCAACGCATACAATGTTTTAGCGATTTATGGAACTGCTGTAGAGCTAGGAATTGATAGTCTTGAAGCGTTGCGTTTACTGTCTGATTTAGAAAGTGTTTCGGGTCGTTTTCAGTATATCGTATCAGATGGCGGAATTACTGCTGTTGTAGATTACGCACATACGCCAGATGCCTTAGAAAATGTTTTAAAAACGATAAATGATATTCGCACTAAAAACGAACAGCTAATTACTGTAGTAGGCTGTGGAGGAAATCGTGATAAAACAAAACGCCCGATTATGGCAAAGATTGCTTCAGATTTAAGCGATAAAGCAGTTTTGACTTCGGATAATCCAAGAAACGAAGATCCGGAAGTTATTTTGGATGAAATGGAGCAGGGAGTTGAGCCTCACAACTATAAAAAAATGCTGCGAATTACAGATAGAAAACAGGCAATTAAAACGGCTTGTCAATTGGCTCAGGCTAAAGATATCATTTTAATTGCAGGAAAAGGGCATGAAACGTATCAAGAAATAAATGGTGTTCGCCATCATTTTGATGATATGGAAACGGTAAAAGAGATTTTAGAACAACTAAATAAATAACAAAAAGGAAATTTCAAAATCCAAATCCCAATAAAATTTGGATTTTGGATTTTAAAAAATTGGAATTTAATTCGAGATTGGAATTTAAAAAAATAAGAAAATATGCTGTACTATTTATTTGAATATTTTGATAAAACATTGGACATTCCTGGAACAGGAGTTTTCCAGTACATCACATTTAGGTCAGCTTTGGCATTTATGCTTTCGTTGCTTCTGTCGACTATTTATGGTAAAAGAGTAATTAACTTTTTACGCCGTCAGCAAGTTGGAGAGACTGTACGTGAGCTTGGTCTTGCAGGTCAGAATGAAAAAGCTGGTACACCAACAATGGGAGGGTTAATTATCATTGTTGCAACCTTAATTCCAGTTTTGTTATTTGCAAGATTACATAACATCTATATTGTATTGCTTATTGTAACTACGTTATGGATGGGAACTATTGGTTTTGTTGACGATTATATCAAGATATTTAAAAAAGACAAGCAAGGTTTAAAAGGTATTTTTAAAGTAATTGGACAGGTTGGTCTTGGAATTATTGTTGGAGCGGTTCTTTATTTTAACCCTGCCGTAACGGTAAGAACAGATACTGGCCGTACAGATGTATTTAAAACTGTAGTAAATTCAACAGTTATTGTACCAGCAGGGGTTGAAGAAAAATCTACAGCAACAACTATTCCTTTCGTAAAAAACAACGAATTTGACTACGCAGAAGTATTGTCTTTTATGGGAGATGGCTATGAGAAATGGGCTTGGCTAGTATTTATTCCAGTAGTTATTTTTATTATTACAGCAGTTTCAAATGGGGCTAATTTAACAGATGGGATTGATGGGCTCGCCGCCGGAACCTCTGCAATATCTGTCCTCGCGCTCGGGATTTTTACATTCGTTTCGGGTAATATCATTTTTTCAAATTATCTGAATATTATGTACATCCCCAATTCGGGAGAAATGACGGTATTTATTTCGGCTTTTGTTGGTGCATTGATTGGTTTTCTTTGGTACAATTCTTATCCAGCTTCTGTATTTATGGGAGATACGGGAAGTTTGACTATTGGAGGGATTATCGCAGTTTTGGCCATTGCAGTTCGTAAAGAAATATTGATTGTTTTATTCTGTGGAATTTTCTTAGCAGAAAGTGCTTCAGTAATTATTCAGGTAACTTATTTTAAATATACGAAGAAGCGTTTCGGAGAAGGACGAAGAATTTTCCTGATGTCGCCGCTTCATCATCATTATCAGAAAAAGGGATATCACGAAAGTAAAATCGTAACTCGTTTCTGGATTGTTGCAGTAATGTTAGCCATATTGTCAATCATTACCCTAAAATTAAGATAAATGAGATTAGTAGTTTTAGGAGGAGGAGAAAGCGGTGTAGGAACCGCGATCCTCGGTAAGAAACAGGGATATGATGTTTTTGTATCCGATTTTGGAAAAATAAAAGAGAGTTACAAAGAAGTTCTTATCATTAATAAAATAGCTTGGGAAGAAGAGCAACATACAGAAGATTTAATTCTAAATGCAGATGTGGTAATGAAAAGCCCAGGAATTCCAGACAAATCTCCGATAGTAAAAAAGCTGGTTGCGGCAGGAGTGAAAGTGATTTCGGAAATTGAATTTGCGATTCCTTACACAGAAGCAATGACCATCGGGATTACAGGAAGTAATGGTAAGACCACCACAACAATGCTGACCCATCACCTGTTGAAATATGCAGGATTAAATGTCGGATTGGGAGGGAATATTGGAAAGAGCTTCGCCTGGCAGGTGGCTGAGAATAAATTTGATGCCTACGTTCTTGAATTAAGCAGTTTTCAGTTAGACGGAATAATAAATTACAGACCCGATATTGCGATTATAACCAATATAAGTCCGGACCATTTAGATCGATACGAATATAAATATGAAAATTATATCAATTCGAAGTTCCGAATAACGATGAACCAGACTGAAAATGATTATCTCATTTACGATGCGGATGATATCGCAAGTACAGAATGGTTACAGAAGAACAAAACAAAAGCAAAACTAATTCCTTTTTCATTGACGAAAAAATTTGATGAAGGGGCTTCTATAAATAACAACAAAATGGAAATAAAGATCAACCAAGAAGAGTTTACAATGGATACAGAACACATTGCGTTAGAAGGAAAACATAATATGAAAAACGCCATGGCAGCAAGCTCTGTAGCTAAATTGATGCAAATTAGAAATGCAACGATTCGTGAAAGTTTATCTAATTTCCAAGGTGTTGAGCACCGTTTAGAAAAAGTATTAAAAATACAGAACGTTCAATATATCAACGATTCAAAAGCAACAAATGTAAACGCTACTTTCTTTGCTTTGGATAGTATGAATTCACCAACAGTATGGATTGTTGGAGGTGTTGATAAAGGAAACGATTACAACGAATTAATGTCGTTAGTACGCGAAAAAGTAAAAGCAATTATCTGTCTTGGAATCGATAACCGTAAAATTATTGATGCTTTTGGAAACGTTGTTGATATTATGGTTGAAGTGAACAATATGAATGATGCAGTAAAAACTGCTCAAAGATTAACAGAAAAAGGCGATGTAGTTTTATTGTCTCCAGCCTGCGCAAGTTTCGATTTGTTCGAAAACTACGAAGACAGAGGAAAGCAATTTAAGCAAGCGGTGCACAATTTATAATTTTAGATTTTAGAGTTCAGATTTTAGATTGTTTCCAATCTTTGAACTCAAATAAGTTCTTTTGAATATGACGACGAATGAAATGAAGGTGAGAACAAAGAGATTCTCTTTGATGGTAATTGATTTAGCTGAGAAGCTTCCAAATAGCAATGTGATTAGATCTATTGCAAGTCAAATAGTGAGAAGTGGAACATCAGTCGGTGCGAATTATCGAGCGGTATGCAGAGCTCGAAGTGATAAAGAATTTATTTCTAAAATGAACATAGTTTTAGAAGAAGCAGATGAAACTTTGTTTTGGTTAGAAATTATAAAAGAAAAAATGTGGATTGCTAAAGAGGAATTAGAAACGTTGTTAAAAGAAGCAAATGAATTAACAGCAATTTTTGTGAGTAGTTTAAAAACAGTAAATAAAAGAATCAATCAATAAAAACCGAAGGTTTTGGAAAATAATCTAAAATCTAAAATCAGAAATCTACAATGAAGCAATTAGTAAACAAACTAAAAGGAGATAGGGTAATATGGTCATTTGTGGCCTTATTGGCGTTGTTTTCGTTTATGCCTGTTTTTAGTGCGAGTAGTAATTTGGCTTATATTGGGCACGGAACAGGAAATACATTAGGGTATTTAGTAAAACATTTGGCGCATATCTGTATTGGATTCTTAATTATTTACTGGGTGCATAGAGTTCCGTATCACTATTTTAGAGCCATTTCGAAGATTGCGCTTCCGGTGGTTTGGATTTTACTGCTTTATACGCTTTTAAAAGGAACTGTTATCGCTGGAGCAAACGCTAGCCGTTGGATTCAGGTGCCTTTTATCGGAATTACGTTTCAGACATCAACATTGGCATCTATTGTATTGTTTATTTATGTAGCGCGCTATTTGTCTAAGACTAAAGAAGAAAATGAGCCCTTTCAGGCATCATTGATTCAGCTTTGGGTTCCGGTATTTATCACATTAGTATTAATTCTTCCGGCAAACTTTTCGACTACGGCGTTAATTTTTGCAATGGTTTTGATGCTGACATTTATTGGTAAATATCCATTAAAATATATTGCTTTTATCATTGGTTCAGGAGTTGCGATGTTGGCATTTTTCCTTTTGGTAGCAAAAGCTTTTCCAGATTCAAGATTCTTTAGCAGGGTTTCAACTTGGGAAAGTCGTATTACGAATTTCACAACAGATAAGCCAGACGAAGATGATTATCAGATTGAGAAAGCAAAAATTGCAATTGCATCTGGAAAATTAGGAGGATTAGGTCCAGGAAAAAGTGTACAGAAGAACTTTTTACCGCAATCTTCTTCCGATTTTATTTATGCCATTATTGTGGAGGAATATGGTTTGGTTGGAGGAGTTTCAATTGTTATTCTGTATTTGTTATTATTGTTCCGATTTGTAATTGCTTCGCATAAAGCTCCTACGGTGTTTGGAAAATTAGTTGTCGTTGGGGTTGGGTTTCCGATGATATTTCAAGCAATGATCAATATGGCGGTTGCGGTAGAATTATTGCCAGTTACAGGGCAGACACTTCCGTTGATAAGTAGCGGGGGAAGTTCGATTTGGATGACGTGTCTTGGACTCGGAATTATCATTAGTGTAACAAGAAAAGAAGAAGAAATTGCTGAGGATAAATTGGAGAGAGAAAAACGAAAAGAAGCCTTACAGCGATTGATAGATAAAGAAATGGCAGAAGAGGATTTACCGGCAGACGAAATATATGAAGAAGAGGCAATGTATTCGATAGAAGACAATTCAAGAAATCCGATGAATGCGGTTTTAAACAAATAAGATTAAAATATAAAATTTTTTAAAAAAGTTGTAATTTTTAGACAGATGACAAAGTATAAATTCATACTTAGCGGAGGAGGAACAGGAGGGCACATCTATCCTGCGATTGCAATTGCAAATGAATTAAAATTACAATTTCCTGATGCAGAATTTCTTTTTGTAGGTGCCAGAGATAAAATGGAAATGCAGAAAGTGCCTCAGGCAGGTTACGAAATAAAAGGTCTTTGGATTGCTGGTTTACAGCGAAAATTGACATTACAAAATTTGATGTTTCCACTTAAATTGGCAAGCAGTTTATTGGAATCAAAAAGAATAATTAAAAAATTTAAGCCAAATGTGGTAATCGGTACGGGGGGGTTTGCCAGCGGACCTTTATTGCAAGCGGCAGGTTCGGCAGGAATTCCAACAGTGGTTCAGGAGCAGAATTCTTATCCAGGAATTACAAACAAATTGTTGAGCAAGAAAGCCAATGCAATTTGTGTGGCTTATGAAAATTTAGAGCGTTTTTTTCCAAAAGAAAAAATTGTTTTAACAGGGAATCCAGTTCGTCAGGATTTGATTGATATTGATAGCAAACGTGAAGAAGCAATTGCTTTCTATGGTTTAGATCCGAATAAGAAAACATTATTGGTTTTAGGAGGAAGTTTAGGAGCAAGAAGAATCAATCAGTTAATCGAAAAAGAATTGCAAAATTTCCTTTCGCAAGACGTTCAGGTAATCTGGCAATGCGGAAAATTATATTTTGAAGATTATAAAAAATACAATCAGCCGAATGTAAAAGTGGTTGATTTTATTGAAAGAATGGATTTTGTTTACGCAGCATCAGATGTCATAATTTCACGTGCAGGTGCTTCATCAGTGTCAGAATTGTGCATTGTGGGGAAACCAGTGATTTTTATTCCGTCACCGAATGTAGCTGAGGATCACCAGACTAAAAATGCACAAGCGATTGTTGATGCTAAAGGTGCGATTTTGTTGAAAGAATCTGAGCTTGACAGTCAGTTTAGCATTGTTTTTGAAGCGCTGCTGAAAGATTCTGGAAAACAGAAACAATTAAGTGATAACATTAAAAAATTGGCAAAACCAAGAGCTACACAAGATATTGTGGCAGAGATTGTGAAGTTGATTAAATAATATAATAAGTTGAAGGCTTAAAGCAAATAAAAAATGAATTTAAATCAAATACAAAACGTTTATTTTATTGGTATCGGAGGAATCGGAATGAGTGCTCTGGCTCGTTATTTCAAGTTTATTGGAAAACAAGTTTCAGGTTACGACAAAACGCCTTCTATGTTAACTAATGAATTGGTTGAAAGCGGTATTGATATTCATTTTGAAGATGATATAAACTTAATTCCAAAAGATTATTATGTAGAGAATACGTTGGTGATATATACGCCAGCGGTTCCAAAAACACATTCAGAATGGAATTATTTTATTGAAAGACATTACGAGGTTAAAAAACGAGCAGAAGTTCTTGGAATTATAAGTAAAGACACTTTTTGTTTTGCAGTGGCAGGAACACACGGAAAAACAACAACTTCTAGTATTTTGGGCCATATTTTGTTTCAAAGCGGTGCTGATGTAACGGCTTTTATTGGAGGAATTGTAGAGAATTATAATTCAAACTTGATAGGAAGTGGAAAAACGGTAACAGTTGTAGAAGCAGATGAATTTGACAGATCGTTTTTGCATTTGCGTCCAGATATCGCTTGTGTGACTTCTATGGATGCGGATCATTTAGATATCTACGGAACAAGTGATGCAATTGAGGCTTCTTTTAGAGAATTTGCTTCAAAAGTTGAGGATAAAAATAATCTCTTCATTACCAAAGAATTGCCTTTAGAGGGAGTTCAATGTGCTGTAAATGAAGATGCTGTTTATAAGGCTTTTAATGTTCGCATTGAAGATGGGGCCTATGTTTTTGATGTGCAGACGCCATCAGAAATTATGAAGGATTTGCGTTTTGGATTGCCTGGAAGACACAATTTAATGAATGGATTAATGGCTATTGCGATGGCTAAAACTTATGGCACCCCGACTGATTCTATTGCAAAAGCCATTGCTTCGTTCAACGGAATTAGAAGACGTTTTTCATACCAAATTAAGAGTGAAAATTTAGTGTATATTGATGATTATGCACATCATCCAACAGAAATAAATGCTGTTCATCAAGCAGTTAGGGAGTTGTATCCAGGGCGTAAAGTTCTGGCAATTTTCCAGCCGCATTTGTTTAGCAGAACAAGAGACTTTATTGACGGATTTGCAGCAAGTTTATCGCAGTTTGATGAAGTGTTTTTGATGGATATTTACCCTGCTAGAGAGCTTCCGATGGAAGGAGTAACTTCTGAGTGGCTTTTGGGTAAAATGACAAATTCGAACAAAAAGATTGTTGCAAAAGAAGATTTATTAGGTGAAATTAAAGCCAGTGATGCACCTATTATTGTAACAATTGGAGCTGGTGATCTGGGAGAGATGGTTCCGTCAATTAAAAAGGTTTTAAATGAAAATATTTAATTGGGCAAATATTAGATTAGTACTTATTTTCGGACTGGTTTTGTTTCTATATTCTTTCGCTAAACACCGAAATGGAGATCGAAAATTGAAAAAATCAGTGGTCGTTTTTGTAGGAGAAAATACGCTTTTTGTGAAGCCAGAGACGGTTAATAAATTGTTGATAGAAAATAGAAGAGACGCTTCCAGTATTAGAAAAGATGAACTAGATTTGAATAAGATAGAGAAAACCCTCGATACGCAAGAGATGATTGAGAAGTCAAACGTTTTTGTAAGTATTGATGGAGTTCTAAAAGCAGTAGTAAAACAGAAGACGCCCATAGCAAGAGTTTATGACGGCGCTGCTTCTTTTTATATTGACTATGAGGGAAATAAAATGCCCTTATCGGACAATTTCACTGCGCGAGTTCCTCTTGTTTCAGGGGCAATAAATGAAAAAAATAACGAAGATTTAGCCGCTTTATTTCGCACAATTTATGACGATGCGTTTTTGAAAAAAAACATCATTGCTGTAGAGATTATGCCGAATGGAAGCTTAAAAATGTTTAATCGTAACTATGATTACTTCATAGATTTTGGAAGAACGATGAATGTTGATAAGAAATTTAGAAACTATAAAGCCTTTTTTCAAAAAGCAGTTTTAGATAGTTCGTTATACAAATACAAAAAAATTGACCTTAGGTTTACGGAACAAGTAGTTTGCACTAAATAATAGAAAATGGAAAAAGATAATATTGCAGTAGGTCTAGATATTGGAACAACCAAAATCGTTGCCATGATTGGCAAAAAAAATGAATATGGTAAGTTGGAGATTTTGGGCATTGGTAAATCCAAAAGTTTGGGTGTTGCCAGAGGAGTAGTAAACAACATTACGCAGACGATTCAATCGATACAACAAGCGATAGTCGAAGCAGAAAATAATTCAGGATACAAAATTAAAGATGTGGTTGTGGGTATTGCCGGACAGCACATCAGAAGTATTCAGCATACAGATTACATCAGTAGAAATAATCCAGAAGAAGTAATTGGTGAAAAAGATATTCAACTTCTAATCGATCAGGTAAACAAACTGGCGATGTTACCAGGAGAAGAAATTATTCACGTTTTGCCACAAGAGTTCAAAATTGACGGACAGTCTGAAATTAAAGAGCCAATCGGAATGTATGGCGGAAGATTAGAATCTAGTTTTCACGTTGTAGTTGGACAGGCATCTTCTATCAGAAATGTTGGTAGATGTATTCAGAGTTCAGGAATAGAATTGTCTGGATTGACATTAGAACCATTAGCTTCGGCAGATGCTGTTTTGAGTCAGGAAGAAAAAGAAGCTGGTGTTGCGCTTATCGATATTGGTGGCGGAACAACAGATTTAGCTATTTTCAAAGACGGTATCATTCGCCATACGGCTGTAATTCCTTTTGGTGGAAATGTAATTACAGATGATATCAAAGAAGGCTGTTCGATCATCGAAAAACAAGCTGAACTTTTAAAAATAAAATTCGGATCTGCTTGGCCAGGCGAAAATAAAGATAACGAGATTGTTTCTATTCCAGGTTTGAGAGGAAGAGAGCCAAAAGAGATTTCGCTTAAAAACTTATCTAAAATTATTCACGCAAGAGTGGTGGAAATTGTAGAGCAAGTTTTTGCAGAAATTAAAGCATACGGACACGAAGATCCTCGTAAAAAGCTAATCGCTGGAATTGTATTAACAGGTGGTGGTGCACAATTAAAGCACATTAAACAGCTGGTAGAATACATTACTGGAATGGATACAAGAATTGGTTATCCGAACGAGCATTTGGCAGGAAACTCTGGAGAAGAAATCTCTAGCCCGTTATATGCAACTGCAGTAGGATTAGTAATGAACAGTATCGAAAACAGTTCGCAAAGCGCTGTTAGAATGGAAATGGTAAAAGAGCAACCAAAAATTGTTTATAGAACCGCTCCGCCAGTTCAGCGATACGAAGTAGAAGAAAACTACGTTGAAAGAGTAGAAACTATTGATGAGCCTGAAGAAGTTGTAAGTCAGAAGGCGCCTAAAAATGAATCTACTGAAACCAAAATAAGAAGATCATTTTTTGATCGATATGTCGACAAAATCAAAGAATTTTTAGACAACGCAGAATAATAAAAAGAGAAGGATTATTTCTTGCCCCAAGTCAAGAAGTAAAAAATGTACTTAATAAGAATTTCAAAAAACCAAAAAGATGATGAGCAACTCAGAATTTGGAAGTATTTCATTTGATTTACCAAAAAATCAATCAAATGTAATCAAAGTAATAGGTGTAGGTGGAGGCGGAAGTAACGCAATTAACCACATGTTCAAACAAGGTATTAAAGGCGTAGATTTTATCGTTTGTAATACCGATTCGCAAGCGCTTCAAAATAGTTCAGTACCCAATAAAATTCAGTTAGGAGTTAATTTAACTGAAGGGTTAGGAGCTGGAGCAAATCCAGACGTTGGACAGCAGTCTGCAATTGAAAGTATTTCTGATATTGAAAAGATGTTGGACCGCGGTACTAAGATGGTATTTATTACTGCTGGTATGGGTGGAGGAACTGGAACTGGTGCAGCTCCGGTAATTGCGCAATTAGCAAAAGAAAGAGAAATATTGACAGTTGGTATCGTGACCATTCCGTTTCAGTTTGAAGGGAAAGTGCGTCAGGAGCAAGCTATTATTGGAATTGAGAAATTGCGTAAGCAAGTCGATTCTTTAATTGTAATCAACAATAATAAATTAAGAGAAGTATACGGAAATCTAGGTTTTAAAGCTGGATTCTCGAAAGCGGATGAAGTTTTGGCAACAGCCTCTAGGGGTATTGCCGAAGTAATTACGCACCACTATACTCAGAATATCGATTTACGTGACGCAAAAACTGTTTTGGCCAACAGTGGGACTGCTATAATGGGGTCTTCTGTAGCTGAAGGCGAAAACAGAGCTAAAGATGCTATTGTTTCGGCTTTAGATTCTCCATTGTTGAATGATAATAAAATTACTGGTGCCAAAAACGTATTGTTGCTTATCGTTTCTGGAACTAATGAGATTACTCTGGACGAAATCGGAGAAATCAACGATCACATCCAAGCTGAAGCAGGTTACAATGCAAACATTATCATGGGAGTTGGTGAAGACGAAAGTCTTGGCGAAGCTATTGCAGTAACTATTATCGCAACAGGTTTTGATGTAGAACAACAAAATGAAATTGTAAATACAGAACCAAAGAAAATCATTCACACGTTAGAAGATGAGCAAAGAAGTGTTCATAATCTAACTAATAAACCGCTTGCATCTTTTGATTTAACTGTGGACACACCAACAGCAAAAGTGGAAGATAAAGTAGTTTTTGATTTAATTGATGATGACGAAACTTTTACTCCGACTCCAGTTCAAGCTGTTGCTCCAGCTATCAATCAGGAAGAGTTAGTGGTTATGTCTGAGTTTATCAAAAATCTTGACGTAACTTTCGAAATTGTTTCGCCAATTACCGATATCGATTTTACAATCTCTGCTCCTGAAACGCCAGCAGCAAGAGAAGTGCAACAGCCACCAGTACAGCAGCAGCCAGTACAACAGCAAAGAGTATTTGAAAGAGAAGAGCAAACTACTTTTTCTTTCGATCTTCCTTTGTTCAAGCAAGAGCCTATAAAAAGAGAACCAGTTGTTGAAGATAACAGAGTTTTGTTTGAATTAACAAATGAAACTCGTGATATTAAAGTAAACGATCCAGTACAATTTGTTCCAGTAACTGAAGTTTCAGACAATGGAATTATTAAGTATTCTCTAGAAGAATATATGGAAGTTGAAAACGATTTGTTGGCTTCTAAACCAGTTGAGAAAGTAGTTGAAGAAACCATTCCAGAGGAATTAAACATCACGTTGAAACCAAGACCAGATTTTGCTAGTCAACCTGATTTGGCTACAACTTCTGAAGTTTCTCCTTTAGAATTAACTATTGAAGAAACATTACGTTTAAGAGCCGAAGAAAGAAGAAAGAAACTAAAAGAATTTAACTATAAATTCCATAACAATGTTTCTAGAATTGATGAGTTGGAAAAAGAGCCAGCTTATAAAAGATTAGGAATAGATTTGTCTAACTCACAATCTAACAATACAAATTCTAGAATTTCTGTTGGAACAGATAGTAACAACGATTTGCAATTACGTTCAAACAATTCATTTTTGCACGATAACGTAGATTAATTTTAGAATCATAATATTGGGTAACCCGAAAATTGGATTTAATTTTCGGGTTATTTTTTTTATCTTCGCACAGAATTTCAAAATTTGACTTCCTAAATAGGTTTTTAAAGTGAATCTTATGGTTACCCTGAGCGAAGTCGAAGGGTCAAATTAATATATCAATTAATAAGCTTTGGCTTATTTTAAATAAAACATAAACATGAGTTTACAAACACAAATCATGGACGAAATCAAAACGGCCATGAAAGCAAAAGATACTGTAGCTTTAGAAGCGTTAAGAGCTGTAAAATCAGAATTATTATTGGCTTCAACAGCTTCTGGATCTAAAGAAGATTTATCTGAAGATGAAGAAATTAAATTACTTCAGAGATTGGTTAAAACTCGTAAAGAAAGCGCAAGAATCTTTACAGAGCAAAACCGTCCAGATTTAGCAGAACCAGAATTGGCTCAAGTAGCTGTAATCGAGAAGTTTTTACCAGCTCAATTAAGCGAAGAAGAAGTAGAAGCTGTAATAGCAAAAATTATTGCTGAAACAGGAGCTTCTGGAATTGCTTCAATGGGTAAAGTAATGGGATTAGCATCTGCTCAATTAGGAGGAACTGCTGAAGGAAAAACCATTTCTACAATTGTAAAGAAATTACTTTCGTAAATAATAATTTTAGATTTTAGACTGTAGATTTTAGATTGCAATCTAAAATCTATAATCTAAAATAATAAATAAACTGACCTCGTAGTTCAACTGGATAGAATATCAGATTTCGGCTCTGAGGGTTGGGGGTTCGAACCCCTCCGGGGTCACTAGAAATTTTGAAAGCCTGCAAAGTGTATATTTTGCAGGCTTTTTTATGTTTCAAAAATCTCTTAATTATTTTTTACTTTTTACAAAGGCCCAATGTTTACAAGTAATTTTGGTTCGAATCCCATCAAGGAGTATTTTGAATCAATTAATGATTTTAAATTTTCCTTTTATTGTTTCACCTTCAAAAGTCGCTGTATAGTAAACAATTTTATTATCAATTCTATCAATTTTCACGTTCATTTTATCACCTATTTTATAGTTTAATTCGCTAGCTGCTAATTCGATTACTATTGCATTGTATTCACACTCATTTATCCATTCTAGGTTTGATTTAATATAATTTTTACCACCATTTGGATACTCCGTAAATATATTGTCTTTAATAATTATATAAGTTGAATCATCATCTGTTTCGGAATATCTTAGTTTGCAATTTTTTAAAAATGAACAATTTACTTTTTCAGTAGATTGTTTTTTTGCTACATAGAAAAAATTCATATCATATTCCTTTGATGATTTTAAAATTGGATAAAGTTTTTCATTTCTAATCAGCCATTTTTTATTTGCAGGGAAATTGTCATCGTTTTTTAGAATTAATATATCTTTTTTAATAGTCCAAGTTCCAAAAGTTGTATGCTTTTTGCCTATTGTATAACTCATTTCAAAAGTTCCATCGAATTTAAAATTAACAGTTGATTGAAGCCAACTTGTTTGAAACTCATAAATTCCTGAAATGTCTGAGACCCTATGTTTTTTTTGTTTTGAGGTCATTTGATTTTCCGTTATATCAACAGTATAAGCCTATAAAATCAATGCTGAAGTAAGATATATAAATAAACGAGTAATAATTTTTAATTTTATCATTTGTTACATTATGTTATTGATTTTTCCTACTGTTGAGAGATATTGCCGGAAATGTTCTAAGGCTATATGAGATTTACTAGTTATTAAACTGGGTATTTTCTGTCAACCAAAATAGAAATAAAAATTTCACTAAATCCGCAAATTTCTTGAAAGAGCTTTTATGTAATGGCTTTTAGTAAGATTTATATTTTCAGCCACCATTTCATTGTTTTTATTTTTTCAGTTTGTATGTCATTCAATTTTTGAGAATCAAATTCGGTCAATGTATTTTTGAGTGATTCGAGTCCGTAATTTTCCTTTAGCCAAAAAGGGAATTCTTCAACGCTTTTGTTCCAATTTTCGATTGTAGATTTCAAAACAATACTTAAGTCAATTTCTGTTTTTGGTTTTAGCTTATTCAATATTATTCCAGCATATTTTTGGTCGATATATTGAGTATTTGGTCTATTTACGTTTTCTAATATTTTAATTATGGCGCTTACAATTATTTCATCCGTAACTTTATCCAATCTATCAATAAGTTGTTCGATTCTTAAATGTCCTAGTTTATCCATTAAGTCAATAGACAAATAAAATTCTTTTTGAAAATCATCTGTTGTTTTTGGTATGTTCATCTTGCTTAAGCTTGTTGCTAACTTATATGTATGTCCGACATTATATATTGACTACACCTGATAAATCCAAATATTTTCTTCTTTTCAAATATAAGCTTTTTTAATTCATTGCTTAGGAGTGATTTAGATTTACACTCGAATCTTACAAAATTAGCCTCATTTAAAATTTTTTAAATATCTAACAAATGGTTCGAATTCTACACCGTCAGAGTCATTACAAGTAAAAAAGCCTATTTCGTTTATGAAATAGGCTTTTTTTAATAATATTTTTTTTGATTTTCGTATAAGTTTCGTTTTGTGAAATTAGCGATTGTAAATCTCATAAAGTTGATTTGATGAAGTTAGAGCCATTCTAAAATAAGCGAACTAAATAAAGTTATCTTACTTTTTTATTAGAGTTAATACAACTGTTTTATTTTTTCATCTTTTGCAATAAACAACCCATCTTCAAACATTATATATACATTAAATTTGGTTCTTTTAATGTTTGTAAACCAGCCAGGGAGTTTATATTGTTTCAATGTTTTATCATGAATTAATTGTCCGTAATACCCATATTCTTTACCCGTTTTCCGATCTGTTCCAGTTCCTGAAATATGTACAACATTATCTTTTTGAAGAATTTCACTAACCTGACTGCATAAATCTAAATAGGCTAATGTGTCAGTTTTATTTTTACTTTTCTTGTAAAGTTTCAAATTATCACTGACGCCATTTACGCCATATGGATAATCAACAACATCTCTTGTATACTCGGTTTCAGGTATCGTTTTTACATATACCCAATCTTTTTTATAGTCTGCTCCTTGAAGTTTGTAAATTTTGTTTTCATCTGTAAGCAAACAAAGTTGCTCCTTTGGATTTGAAATTATTTTTATTGGGAAAAACTTTTTAGTATCAAAAGTTATTGTTTCCCATGAATTTCCAAAGTCTTTTGAAATATGGATGCGAGAATAATCAGACTCGTGAATTCCTTCCCAACTATCAATCCCCACTAGAACTTTTTTATCAGTAAAAGTAATGTCTTTAAACATTAATGATGTCTTAATGTCTTTCCAATTTTTTCCGCCATTTGTGGAATACATTAATGTAAAATACTTACAGGCAATAACAGAATCTTTTGAAATGTCATTAATATTATTGATATATCTATTTTCCTTATTTGATGGTGCAGTATTTGTATCGCCAGTACTTCTTACATTTGAGTCTTTTGCGGTATCTACTTTATTAAAAGAGTTCTTTTTACAACTGATTGCAAAAAATAAAATAACTAAATATATTCCATATTGTCTTTTCATAAAATAGCTGCTAATTTATTTGTAGCGCTAGCGCAAGCCTTATATTTATTGGTTTGCGCTTTTTAATTTGTATAATTTCCCTTATATCTACTTGGGAATATTCAAAATAAATGAAATAATTTTACTTATTATATTTTTCAAAGAGTTTAATAGCCTCCGTTTTTAAGTCACTATAATTTAAGTCATCATTAAACCCTATTCCTGAGTTATAATGTGTGTTCCCTTTACTGGCGCAAAGGAGGTATTTTGTCCCGCCTAATTCAATAGAAATTGGTGAAAACTCCGTTTGTACTCTCAAGACAATTTGACCTGAATTGTCTATTAAATAGAAGAGATGTTTATTATAAATATTTCCTTTGTTTTTATTTTCGTAGCGCTCAAATGCTTCTACCTGATAGCCATTCCATTTAAATTGATCATAACAAAACATATCTTTTAAATTGTCTTTTAATTCTCCTTTTGCATATGCTTCATATAGCTTGTCTTTGTAAGGTTTTGCTTTTTCATATTCTTTTCTATAGTAATAAATTTGAATAAGTTTTGCATAAGAATGATAATCAGTAGGATCTACTTGAATGAGTTCGATGAAAACGGGCTCTGCTTTTTCGTAATTTCCTTTTAAAGATTCTAAAAGTCCAATGTTAAATAAGACATTTATGTATGAATGAGATTCTTTTGATATTTTTGATTTTGTTGTATAATAGGCTTCTAGAGCTTTGTCATTTTCTTTTTGTTCGTAATAGATTTGAGCTAACATTAAATAAGGTCTGTTTGGACATACTTTTTGCAATGTTGCTTTCTTATAATTTTCAAGCGCTAAATTGAATTCTTTGATTTGATAATAAGAATCACCAATTCCGCTATAAGATTCTGCATCATTTGGATTTAAATTGATTGCATTTTGAAAATAAGTTATAGCTTCATTGTATTTACCCATATAGTTTAATGTAGAAGCTTTTATATAAGCGGGTACAGGATCTTTGCTGTCTTTATTTATAGATAAATCCATGAATTTAATGCAATTTGCATCATCTTCTTTCATGTAGTAAGCAAGTCCAATATAATAGAGAGATTTTGCTGAAAAATCTTTGTATTCAGAAGTGTATTGGCTAATTATTTTGTCAAATTGCTGAGTGTCCGATAAGTTTTTAAGTTCATTTGTTACTTTATCTTGAGCGAGAATCACTAAGCTGAAAAAGATTAAAATGAATGTTAAGATATTTTTCTTCATATATATGTTCTAAATTATTGCATTCCCAGTTTTTACTTCCCCATTTCGGATATAATTGGCTAAAATTACTCCAGTTGTAGTCACCGTACTTTCTATTAAGGAAAATCCCTTTGGATTTGCATTATCATCAAAAAGTTTTTTTCCTTTTCCAAGTAACAAAGGATGAATTTTTAAGCGAAGTTCATCAACCAGATCATTTTGCAATAATAAATGAATCAGTTTGCTGCTGCCCCAAACTTGAATGTCTTTTCCTTCAGAATTTTTCAGTTTTTTGATAGCATCAAGACTTTCAATAAAAACGGAATTTTTCCAATCCGATTTTTGTCTGCTTTTAGACAAAACATATTTATTTCCATTATTAATTCCTGGCCAAAATTCGGAATGGTCGGGCCAATAATTTTCCCAAATTTCGAATGTTTTCCTACCCAAAAGATAATCTGCCGGTTGCAGTTCGTTTTGAACCGCTTTATTGTAAGCTTCGTCACCGTATGGAACTGTCCAACCTCCAAATTTAAAACCTTCAGATGTATCTTCTTTTGGCCCGCCTGGAGCTTGCATTACGCCGTCTAATGAAATCATCGATAAAACAATTATCTTTCTCATAATAGCTAAAATTAATTACTTCAATTTGATTTGGCTATGTTTCAGCTTTGGTTTGTTGTATTATTTTTTCTTAGAATTTCTAATAATATAATAAACCGAAAACGCAAAAACTACAATATATATAACTGCCAATGCAGGATTCTCAAATTTTAAGCTTTTAAGATCAAATTGCTTGTATAAAGTTACGCCTAAAATGATGGCTACGACCCAAAAAACAAATGTAATAGGTTGGTTTTTATTTTCCATGGTTTTAAGTTTTTAATTAATAATCTTCAAACGACTTGTCATCGTCCCATTCCTTTTGACTTAAATATTTTGCGCATAAGTCGTAGCGCTTTATTATTCCTTTTTCTGGATTTCTATTGTATTGAAAAATCCATATTTCGTTTTCAATAATTCTAATTCTGCGAAACTTTTTGGTGTCGCAAGCATCCATTGAACAAATATGTACAGATCTTTTTTTTAAAATTTCATGACCTTTTTCGTTAATTACTCGATCAATTATAATGATTTTTTTATGACGTAGTTTCCAAAAAATAAATTTCCGATCTTTCTCTATTCTGTCTGATTTAAGTACTGCGCTTTTAATAGAACATTTGTGTGTTTTGAAATTGACGCTTTCATCTTCATTAGATAATTCATTAGCATTTGCTGTTTGTAGCGAAATGAAACTAAATAAAATTAATGTTCTAAGCATTGAGTTGAGATTTACAGTTTACTTTGTTCAGCACTTAAAATATCAAAAATAGTCTCACTCTTAAAGTTTTCTAGAAACAAATTGATTAGAGGAATCGTTGGGCTTTTCGGATATTTTTTCAAGAAACGATTAAACTCCTGAATGTTTTCCGGATAAATATATTTTTCGTCTGAAGACCTTTCGGCTGTTGGCGTATTGTCTTGACCCACCAGATAATCCATTTGATAACTTTTGTATTGCTCTTTTACAGATGGAATTAATTTTGAATTCGGGTATTTGGCCATAAAATTTTCCCACGAAATGATTCGGTCGCCCAAATCTTTAAAAGAGATTACAAGTCCTGCATCTGCAGAATAGAGCGACTTATTTTCTTCACTCTTTAAGTACAGATAATCTTTATAGTCATTCGTTACATAATCTTTGAAGATCTTATAATAGAAATCATGAAGCGGATCTATTTCAACATATCCTTCTCCAATTTCAGAATACTCCAATTCATGTTTAGAAAGTCTTTCTCCCAAAAGTTTAACCGCTTTTTTGTCGGCTTCGTCTTCATTATAAAACTTATCCAATACTCCAGATTCTTTTGCGGCGATCTCTTGCAATAAAGTGCCATTTGCTTCAAAATATTTTTCATACAATGCATTGGCAGCTTCTCTATTGGGCAATGATTTTAATTGGAGAACCACTTCATTTTTGTTTTTAGAAAACTGTTCTAATAAGTTAGAATCTGATTGTGCTGTTTTGGCACCATCTTCAACTTTAACACTCTCTTTTTTTATTTCTGCTTTGCCAGAAACGCTTTTATTAGTTGTTTGTTTGCAAGAAGAAAGTAAAATTAAAAAAGTAATAGCGATAATGAAATTTTTCATTTTATAGGTTGAATTTTTTGTAGTGTTTTTTAAATAAAAAAGGACAAAAAGATAAAATTCTTCTTTGCCCTTTATTTTTTTTAGAAATGAATTAGATTAAAGAAAATTACAAAGACTTAAACTCGCCTGAGCCTTTAAAGTCTTTTGACTCTGAGTATACTTCTATACCAAGAAGTATCCATTTTCTAGTTCCTCCAACCTCATATTGAAAGGCGTTTTTCTTTTCTGTTTTATTTATAATAATGTACTGTGTAGACCATGTTGTACCACAAACAAATCCAATTCTTTGAATCATTGCTGAAGTAGCATTTTCGCCATCGGAGTTAGCATACAATTCGATTTTTGAAAGGAGATCTTCTTCAAGAACAATATTTGAAAAATAGTTATTGTGATGTAAAGACTGCGTTTTGGTTTCCCTATTTTCAAATTCAAATTTTTTATCTTTTTCCTCTTTGCTTGGCCTTGCGATAAAAGATAAAGCAAAAAAAGAAAAAAGAATCGCAGCTGAAAGGCTAACTTTGTTGCGAATTTCTGAAGCCGTTTTTGTACAAAAAATGACAAGCCCTAATACTGTGGCAATGTTTACTATCGCCCAAATTAACTGTATCATAAAATTAGTTTTGGTATATCAAATGTACATTTTATTTTAAAAATAAGAGAATACCTATTTTAATTGTTCATCAATAACTGCTGCGATATCGGTATTTGAATAATCGTAAGCCAGAATAGTTCCGTTTTTGTCAATAACAACTCGCGTTGGGATGCCGTTTACTTTGTAACTGGTAACTACTTCTGTCTTTGAATCAAAAACAACGTTGAAGTCAAATTTTTTATCAGTGATATAAGCAGAAACTTTTTTAAATATATCTTCTTCTTTACCATTTTCCTAAGTGTTTACAAACAAAAAGGCAACATCTTTTCCTTTGTATTTAGTTACTAAATTCTGCATCTTCGGAAAAGAAGCTTTACATGGTCCGCACCAAGTTGCCCAAAAATCAAGAACCACCACTTTACCTTTATAATCAGAAAGTTTTGTTTCTTTTCCGTCTAGATTTTTTAAGGTAAAATCAATTGCATTCGTACTTCCAAATCTTTCAATTAGATCTTTGCTTTTGTTTTCTTTTGCTTTTGCATCTGTTTTTTGCTCAATGGCATTAAATTCTGCAAGAGGCAATTTCTTCTCGATATAAATCTCTTTTAGTTTAGCAAGAAATACTGATGATGTATTGCCTTTACTAATTTCGTCGTCAATATAAGCTTTTACTTCGTCTTTGCTTTTTACCTTATCCATCATGGTCAAATAGCGGTCTTTTCCACCAGAATCCAAACCGTTATTCTCTTTTACGGCACTTTGATATTTAAACGCCTCTTCATATTTGCCTTGTTTGTAAAGCAAAAGTGCATAAGTGTCTGCAAACATATTAAATGACTCTTTATATGCAGGATAATAGCTTTCTTTATTTCTCTGTTCAAGCAAATACATTGCTCTCTCAGATACTTTTACAACAAAATTAAGATCTTTTACTGGCGTAGTAAGGTCTCCTCCCGATTTCCCCCAAGCAAAGTCGTTGTACAAATCACTAGCGTTTTTTAAATATGGTTCTAATGCAATTGCTTTTTCATATTGTCCATTCTCCAAATATACCGTTAGTAAAGCGCGATAAAAAGTTCTCGAAGATTCTGCTGAAATATCTTTAAACTTGGCGTTGTAAGTCTTCATGCTTTCCATAATCGAAGCCTCCGTTTTATTGGGTTGATCGTAGAAGCTTCGCATAAAAAACATTTTTTCAAGTTTACCTGTAGGATACCTAGCCGAAATTTCTTTTCCAAGTTTTTCAGTTTCTTCAGGTTTACTGCTGCCTTGAGAAATATTGTAAGCAAGAGTTAAATACTCTTCGGTGTTTTTTTCAATGCATTTTGATGCGAAAGCATTGAGATCTTTTTGGCCTTCTTCGGCATTAAGAGACTTCTTTAAATACAAATAATTTACAGCATCTTTGTCTTCTCTTAGTTTTGGATATTTTGCAAATAAAGCGTCATAAGCGTCAATAACATTTTCTTTTTTGGTATCTAATTTTAGGTTTAAAAAATGATTCCCATAATTTCTCATGAAAATTTGGTTCATCAGAGATTTTCCTAATTCAATATCATTTTGTGTTTTTAGCAATACCGAATAACCTTGGTCTTTATTGCTGTCAGCGATTTTGTGCAGATCATTTATAGTTACCATAAGCACTCTAGCCGAATCGGAAACTTTTGTGGTGAATTCATAACGTTTTCCATCCTTTTTTAAAGAAACTAAATCATTAGAAAAATCATCTGAAATAGCGTACAAAACATTTGCTTTAGCATTGTCTTCTATAACAAGACCTTGCGGTGGTTCGTACATATAGGTATTGGGTTTGCCTACATTGAATTTATTGTTTTTTAAATAGATTTTTCCACTTTGAGAAAAAGCAGAGTTAAAGATTGCAAAGAGGAGTAAAAGAATAGTTTTTTTCATTTGTTTTTGGTTTTTTGATTGATGATTTCTTAAATTTTAACGAATGCTAAATTATACAATGTTGCCTTTGTACGATTTTTATTAAGAAAATATTAGCATAAAAAACATATAATAATTTCAGAACAATCAAAAAGAAGTTAGATCGTAGAAGAAAAATGGGGTTCTTTTATGCCAATTGCAGTCCGATAAAATTCGTAACCTTTTTCAGAGCGATCGGGGAGAAATCTTTCGCGGTATTCATCGGCTCCCAAATCTTCTAAAAGTTTGATTCCAAAAAGATTTAAAAAGCTAGGCACTTCTTTAGGGAGTAAACCAAAAGTCCAGTGTTCTTCTATATTTTTAAGATCTTCTAACAATTTTTCTCCTCCTAAAAAAGCATCAGGATTTTGAAGAATATCTTTATGTACGTAAGTGAAAATAATTTGACTGTTGTGGGCAAATTTTGAAATAAACGAAAAAGTACTTTTTACCGCTTCTTCGGTTAAATAATTGGTAACACCTTCCCAGATTATCGTGGTAGGTTTTGAAAAGTCAAGATTGTGTTTTAATGCCAGCTGATTTAGATCTTCTTTGTTAAAATCAATTTGAAGAAAAGTCACATTTTCTGGAATTTTACCGATACGTTTCTTATAGATTTCAGCCTTAAAATTTGAAGTATTCGGATGGTCGATTTCTATTACGGGAATCGATTTTAGAGAATCAAGGCGAACTGCTCTGGTGTCAAATCCGGCACCTAAAATAATGACTTGTTTTACGCCTTCGGAGATCGAATTTTCCAGTAGACTATCAATATATTTTGTTCTTGCAATTCCAGAAGAAAGAGCTCCTGGAATCTTTTTGTTTATGATGCCATTGATGTATTTTCTAAAAAAAGGAAATTGAGACAGACGTACTGCAAGTCTCAGTTTAAAGTCTATAAAATGTATGGCATAAGGATCAGAAAACAATCTTTCGTTCTCATTGCGTTTCGTTTCCAATGCTCTAAAGAAGGCCATATATTGGGCCGTTCTACTTGTTTTTGCAGCTTTCATTCTGCTTTTATTTCTTCGAAAATAAATTCTCTACCACCCAAGCTGGACCAATCAATAAAAACTGAAGATCTTTAAGGAATGAAGGTTTTTTGCCTTCGATATTATGCCCATAAAATTGTCCAATCCATGCCAAAGCAAAGACACCAATCGAGAAGATCCATAACGGCACCAATTGCGAGATGTAATAATTGACAACTAGGCAAAGCATAGAAAAAATGGCAATTTTAGCCGCCATTGCAATCGATAACCTGATGTAAAAAATGAGAACAAAAAGCAAAACCAGAAATGCCCAATTTTCAATAATAGGTGCATTTAATTGTAAGGTATTGGAGATTATCGTACTCGGAATACTCATAAGTAAACCAACGATCGAAAAGTAAATAGCAGGGACACAAATATAATGTATCGCTTTGTTTTTTGGGTTCTGATGACTTACGGCATATTCTGCAAACCATTGATCTAATGTTCTCATTTTTGTGGTTTTAAGGTTAGATGCGTAAATCTAATGAAATTTCTTTTAGGTTTTACCGTGCTCTATTTTCATTATTTCATCGACAATTGAAATGGCTTTCTCTAGTGTAATTCCGTTTTCTTGATCTAGCGTCAAAGGATGATTTTCTTCAATCATTTTTATTTCGGGAATTAAGCCTAAACCTTGTTCGATTGCAATTGTTTTAAGCGAAATAGTTTTGCCATAAGTAGGCACATTGGTTTGCATCCAACCAAAATAAGGCTCTTGATTTACTCGATTTGGATCTTCCCATAAGTCCATTCGCACACAGAAATTATCTTCACTTATCGTTGTCCAAACATTAAAAACCAAATCTTCATGATAATCTAGAATAGGAATGGTTAATCTGCCACGATGAAAAAAATGTTCTTCATCGATGTAACACCAGCTTCCTCCGAATTCAATTCTTTTTTCTCTTTCTTCGGGTGGAATGGAAAAATAATAAGCAGGAAATTCATTTCCAAAACACAAAGGCATTTCATCAAAAACCTCTCCGCAGCAAGAACATGTGTAGGTATACATTTTTAATTTTTTAAAGAATCAACTTTCTGGTTATACTGAAAAACATTATCCCATAATTCATCAATGGCAACAAGTGCTTCATTGAGTCGAATGACATTCCATTTTCCGTTAGTTTCTATTCCTAAACCAGTGCTTTTTAGTTTTGCTAAAGCATCGTTTACATCAAAATCCAAATCGGTATTTAGTTTGGTTTTAAACCAAGATTCTATTTGATCGTCTAGCTCTTCGGCGGTTAAAGATTTTTCACTTTCGTGCAAAAAAGTATAGGCAAGAATCGTTTCTTTCAAAGCTTCTTCTTCAGAAGAATTTAATAAAGAATAAAATGCGCCGCTATTGTTACCAACATTCTTAAAATACAAACTGTCTGAAAGTGTTTTAGAATATCGGATTTTTTTGTTTATAAAATTGTTGTATTGACGGAAACAATACGCTCCTAAAATTCCAAGTGCAATTAAGCCTTGATTTAAGGACGTTTTACTGTTTAAGAGATCAATTGTTTCGCCCGTTTGATAAGCTTCGTACATATTAATCAAAGCAGGAATCACTTTGGCGCTTAATAGAGAAAGTCCACCAAAAACACCCGGAACCCAAAGCAATAATTTATCCTTCAAAGACATTTTCGGAATGGCATTAGGGAAAACCGTTTCGAGATCATTCTTAGGAACACGTTTAAAGATCTTTAATGCAATAGAACCTGGATCGATTGGCATTTTGCCCAATTTGACTTTCTTTTCTTTGAGGTAATCTGCATCACTGTAATTGAGGTAAATAAGAACACGATCGTAATATTCAATCTCCACTTCTTTGGTCCAGAAAAAATATTTTTTGACTTTTTCTTTTGCTTTATGATGCCCACGCGCGTAGAGCTCAAAATCTTTAAAAGCATTAAAATCGATGGCAAGATTCAGACCCACCAAATCAGATTCATTAAAGGCTTCGTCTAATGCGGTCTGATTGATTCTGTAGTAATTGCCACGCTCTAAAACTTTAAGAAGTGTTTCCTTAAAAACAGGAAAATTGCTTTTATTGATAAATTGTTCACGTTCTTTTTCGCTTAAATCGGGATCGTAAAGCGCGTAATGCTGTTTTAGATTTCGATTAAGATTAAAAGATTCGTAATGATAATAATGCTCGATAATTTCGAACAATTTCTTAAAATCGCTAACCTTTTCTGGATTTTCGGCAAAAGCTGCGATTTGCTGTTCCAGTAAGAATTCTTTGTTGAATGGAATATAATGTTCTCTAGTCATTTGGACTTTAATTTCGTGGCATTTACAGAACGCAAAAATACAGCCTGAAATTTGATTTTAGGCTTTATGCGTGATGTTTTTTTTACCGCAAAGAGCGCTAAGAATTTTTAATTAGAGACTTAGTAAAACCGCAAAGTTCGCAAAGCTTTATAGCAACATAGTTTTCCCGCAGATTTTGCAGATTAAGCAGATAAAACAAAATCTCTTAGATCTGCTAAATCTGCGAGAGAAAAACTTTGTGAACTTTGCGTAATTCTTTGCGCTCTTTGCGGTAAAAAAAACATCACAGTTAAAAACAAAAAAAAAGTGAAATTTCCAATCGGTACCAGCGATTTGAAATTCCACTTTCTGTTCCAAAAAAAAAGTGACAAAAAATTAAGAAGCTCTCTAGAAGCTTTTTTAGAAACTAAAAATTATTTACCGCAATATTACCACTAAATAAAATGGTGGCTATAGGTGTTTTTACCTGTTTTTGTAAACGGTTGTAGATTTTGAGTAACTGAGCCGCAAATGTTATTGTAACACCGTTTTCTTTAGTTCGATTACGCCTTGAATGTATTTTATTAATTCTTCTTTGGTTACAGCAAAAGGAGCTTTTTCTGCCTCGAATTTTAAATACAAATTGGCAATGCTTTCGGCATCAAGATTTTCTGTAAGGTAATGATGTTCTGAATATTGTATAAGATGATCTACAAAAAGTTCGCGTAACTTTCCTTTTTCGACTGTTTCAGGATCGCTTTCTTTTATTTTTTCGATTACAGATTCTGGTAAATCGATTGTGAGATACATACAATCGACAGAAACTTTTGAAAGCATTTCTTTTGGGACTCTTCCTGTGGCATCGCAATAGGCGCATGGTGCGGGAACCCATTTCAATTGTCGGTTTAAACGGCGGATATCATCCCAATCAACAAATCTTTTTCCAAGGCATCTTGGACATTTTACAGTAGATCTTTTAAAAAGATTAAAAATGGACATTGGTTATTAAATAGCTTAGGGGTTGGTTTGCGGCGAATTTAAAGAATTAAGTAGGAAAAGTTACTTTAATCTATACTTTTTTTAAGAAAAGAATTAACAAAATTGCAAATTTGTATATTTTGAGAGAGGATTAGAGGCAGGGAAAAAATAGTTTTGGTAACAATATTAGGCGATGACAAAAACGATAGAAATCATTTTTTGTTTTCAATTAAAATAAGAGGATATGGTTATTAAACAAAAACAACATTAAAAATATAGAAAAAATCTCACTTTATTTCTTGTAAATTTGATAGAAAGTTCATTTAAAAAAATAATAATTAGATATGGAACATATAAAAACTTCAAAGCTTCAAAATTTTATTCGAATATTTTTGGGATTGTTTATGATAACAGCTGCTATCGGACATTTTACTTTTCAGAGAACAGATTTTCAGGCACAGGTTCCCAACTGGGTTCCTATGGACAAAGATTTGATAGTTATACTTTCTGGAATTGTCGAAATTGCTTTAGGTTTGGCAATGGTTTTTTTAACCCAATACAAAGTGAAAGTCGGAATAGCGCTGGCCCTATTTTACGTTTTAGTTTTTCCAGGAAATATAGCGCAATACCTAAACGGAACTTCTGCCTTTGGACTCGACACAGATCAGGCGCGATTAATACGATTGTTTTTTCAACCCGTTTTAATTTTTCTGGCTTTATGGTCAACTGGGGCACTTGCTACGTTGTTTAGAAATAATAAATAAGGAGAGCAAAATATTTAGGTTTTTTTAAAGTAAGAGATTTCTTGAAATTAAAAAACTTTGCGTTCACACAATACGCTTGCTCGACAGGTGCTATAGAAGCTATTGCTTATTTCAAAAGGAAAGATTAAAAGTAGCCTCTATGAATTAAATTTTTCTAATTCGATTGCTTCATTAAAGTAATTTGTAAAAATCTTAGAAAGATTTTCATCTTTAAATTTAATTATAGTGTAAGAGCTGTCAATTGCCGAAATTTCGATTGTAGAATTAGGAATTTGAAAATTTCCATTTTTCCATATTAGATCATTTCCTTCTGCGTAAGGTAAATTGTTTTCATCAATTACTATTTCGTTATCTTTTGGAAAACCAGATATTACGCCCCAAATAAATTGCGTTTGAGAATTTAGAATTTCATTAAATTCCTGACTTGTTAAAATAACAAATTCTTTCTCATAATTTATAGGAAGTTCCTTATCAGATATAAAATCTAAATCACTAATTACCCAATTATATTCTTGTATTTCGAATAAAATTGGTTTTAATATTTCTTTTAGGTTAGTATGGAATTCTAATTTATCTGATTTTTGAATTATCCAATTCATGTTTTTTATTTTGATGTTTATACGCAAAGATAGCGCGGATTTGCAATCCGTGTCCGCAACTATTAGACACAACTACTTGTAAACACAATTTTCCAAACTATACGGGCACGGATTGCAAATCCGCGCTATCGGGTTTTCGAGAAACGATTATAAACAAAAAAAGTCTATTTTTTGTTTCTTTAATATTTCGATTATTTTGAATTTCGAAGTTTAGAAATATTAACTTTTAATTCTTTAAGATTTTGATTGTCAGAATCAATTTTAAGTGATTTATCGGCATACATCAGCGATTCTTCATAATCACCCAGATCAAAATTTTCAATAGATAATCTACAGTAGAGACTTGCTTTTAAATTTAAATTGTCATCTCCAACAAGAGCTAATGCTTTTTTTGAAATTTCTATTGCCTCTTTATATCTTTTTGAAATTCCAAGTATATTTCCCAAAGTTAAATAAGGTTGAATATCATTACTCATGTAGCCTGTGAATATTTGTTGACTTTCTGTAAGTTCTATAATTTTGTATCTTAATATAATCTCTTCTTCAAAGTTTTTCTCCTCAAAGCTTTTTAGTTCAAGATTTCTCAACTCTTCAATATAAAGTAAAGAATCAAGAGTGTCAATATTATCTGGAAAAAGTTGGTGAGCTTTCAAAAGATATTTTCTAGCTTCTGTGTAATTTTTTTTATCTATATGTTCATGTGCTGTTAGAACATATTCTTCTGAAGTTGCATATTCTTCTTCTCTCATTTCTTTTAAATTTTTATTTTGTAAATATAAGTTTTTTACTACATACATATTTGAAAAATAAAATAAGAAATCAAAAAGTTAAACTTTCAAATTATTTCATTGACAAATTATTTAACAAAATCTGATACTTCCTTCCCACAGGAATAATATCACCATTAGACATTGTAAGATTTTTGGTTGTAACAGCAGAAATTTTGGTTGTATTTACAATATAAGATCTGTGAACTTGTACAAAATGCGCACAATCAATTTCAGCACTTATACTCGCAAGCGAACCGTAAATGACAATCGGAGATTTTAATTTACAGTTGTACAATTTCATGTAATTGCCTAGACTTTCTATGTATAAAATGTCAGAAAGAGGCGTTTCAATTACTTGTCCGTTCTGGCGGTAAGAAAGTACTTTTTCGTTGGTGCTGTTTTCTTTTTTAAGATTATTTCCAGAATGATACGTTTTGGCTTTTTCTATTGCCTTTGAGAATTTATCAAACGAAATGGGTTTCATTAAATAATCTATCGCATCGTTTTGGTAAGCCGAAAGCGCAAAGTCAGAATAAGCCGTTGTTACAATCGTAATTGGGCGCTTAGGCTGTAGTTCCATTAATTCGACACCCGAAATTACAGGCATATTAATGTCGAGAAAAATAATCTCGTATTGGTTTTCGTTGAGCAGTTTTATGGCTTCCATACCGTTAAAAGCGCTTCCAGAATGTTCCAGTTCGTCAAACTTCGAGATGTGCGAAATCAAGGCCTTATGTGCCGGCGATTCGTCATCAATTATCAGACAGCGGTAGGTAAGTGCCATATGGTCAATTTTACGGTAAATATATTTTTATCTTTTTTACAGCTTAAATTGTGTTTTAAGCCATAAACTTCCAAACGTCTTTTTAGATTTTCAATTCCGATTCCTGTGCTCGAAAGTCGCGAACCCGAATCGAGATAATTGTTTTTTAAGGTAAAAATAACGCCTCGGCATTGTACTTTCAAATCCAGATTAATAAACGGTTCTACTGTTTCGGCAGAAAACTTGACAGCGTTTTCAACCAAAGGCAGAAAAAACAAAGGCGGAATCTCAATTTGACCGTGCAGACCTTCAATGTTCTGTTTTACGGCCAGTCTTTCGTTTCTAAACGTATAATATTCGATGTATTTTTTAATAAAGGCGATTTCTTCTTCCATAGAAACAAAATCCTTTTTAGAAGCTTCAATTTGGTAGCGTAGCATGTCTGAAAGATTTAGAATTCGATCTGGAACTTTGTCGGGTTCTGCAAGGGCTTCTCCATAAAGATTATTCATTGCATTCAATAAAAAATGCGGATTGAGCTGCTGTTTTAAAAACGAAAGTTCAGACTTAAAATTCATGATATCTTTGTCGGCCTGACTCATTTTTTTGCTAATAACAATATGCAGGAAGTAAAAGAAAGAACCGTTTATAATAAGCGATAAAATCTGTAGCGTCTTGAAGTTTCCTAATCCGACAAGTGGGAAAAACCAATTCATAAAAAAGTAGAAGCAAGTCCAATAAACGGCAAGAAGCGTAAAGAAGATTTTAAACTTTTTATGAAACAGAAAAGGTTTGATAATGCAGATGTTGAAAATGGTGATCCAGACAATACACGGAAAATAGCCCACTGCAATTTTGCTGAGTATATAAGACCAGCTGTGCCCGTCGAGTTTTATTTCGTCGTAAACACAAGCGAGAATGACTAAGTAAACAAGTGTGTTTACGAGAAGATTTCGTAGAAAGAAGTTTTGATAGATTTTTGCGATTGTCATAACGGCAAAAATACTATAATCGTATAGTTTATAATCATTTGAAAGCGATAATTTATACCAACGCCATTCGTATAAATCATACGCCACTGGTATAAAATTGCTATAAAAAGAGAGACATGTCAATTACTTTTGGATCCAAGTTTTATTTATACCCCAAAATAATTTATCCTAATTGTATGAAATCTAAAATCATGTCGCTTGTGTTTGTTTTTTCCACTTTTCCAATCATGGCTCAGGAAAAAGAGCCAGGTGTCAAAACCTTTGCAAAAGCCGTGGTTGATAAATTTCCGAACACACGAACTTTTGATGTGCAATATGAAGTTTTAGGGCCATCAAATTACGATTCAAAATTATTGGGAAATAAATTTGAAAGAGGGAGAATCGAGGAGCACAATCGTTTCAAAGCCGCTTTCAATCTTCCGTTTTACGCTTCAAAATCTAAAAAGTTAGTTTTAACAACTTCGCTTCGCTATAAATATGAAAATTTTGGATTTGGAGATGTTTATAATTATCAAACCAATCAAACGTATACGAAGGAGAATCAGGAATTTCATTTTTGGGCAGGAGCACTGACAGCAACTTATATGTCGACACTTTTTAAGAAACCAGTTATTTACAATGCAACGGCGACTATTGACGGCGACGAAGAAAAACTGCAGCGTTTAAAAGGTTTTGCATCGGCAGTTTTAGTGCTTAAAAGAACACCTTCGACCACCATTACCGCTGGGGCTTTAGTATTGCTCGATCCATCATCGATTGTACCTGTTACGCCGCTTTTTTCTATAAACCATAAATTCAAACAATCAAAATGGGATATGGACTTTATTTTGCCTCAGCGTATTTTGTTTAGAAGAGAATTGTTGGAAAATGGAAGAATTTCGTTAGGAACAGAATTGAATACAGAAAGTTTTTATTTGAACTTAGATACTCCAACTTTAAAAGGGGTTTACGAATTGAACCAGCTAGAGTTAAGATCTGGAATTACTTATGAATATAGTTTTACTCCCAAACTGATTGCATTTGTAAAAGGCGGTTTTAATAATGTGGTAAGCGCGCGACTTACAGAAAGAGGAGAGCGAACGAACCGATATGTTTACGATCAGAAAGAAGATACACAAGGCTATTTAAGATTTGGAGCTTCCTACAACCTTTTTAATAGAAAGTAAAATGTACAAGTTAGAAGAATTAAAACAAGAAGAAATGATAGTGGAAATTTTTAAAACCAATGTTGAGAAAAAATCTGACGGAGATTACATACTTGCAGTGATGAAAAATCGGTTTCCAAATTATAAAATCAATTTTGATTTGGAAGATTGTGATAAAATATTGAGAGTTGAAGGCTTTGATTTGCAGTGTAATACTGTAATGAATCAAGTAAGCGGTTTAGGTTATACTTGCGTGCGATTGGAATAATTTTAGATTTTAAATCAGGGGTAAATACGCTATCGTATTTGCTTTTTTTGTAAGTATTTTGTGTAATATTTTAATTCCAAAAATAATACTGAAATGATAGGTTTTATACTTTCTCTTTTTCTTTTTCTTCTCGAACAGCTATCCTGATTTAGCTGTTTATTCCTTATAAGGGTTTTTGAGCCACTTTTTATGCTATAAAAGGTTTGTTCTTTTTTGCGTATTATTTTTTTAATTTTGCGCCATGAAAAAAACATTCCAACTCTTTGATTTTAGCCAGAAAGTCAATTATAAAAACGAAATTTTAGCGGGCTTAACTGTAGCCATGACTATGATTCCAGAATCGCTGTCGTTTGCTATTTTAGCTGGATTTCCGCCATTAGTTGGGTTGTATGCTGCTTTTATTGCGGGATTGGTTACGGCTATTTTTGGAGGAAGACCCGGAATGATTTCAGGCGGAGCTGGGGCAACGGTAATTGTTTTGATTGCCTTAATGAAATCGCACGGAATTGAATATGTTTTTGCCGCGGTAGCATTGGGCGGTGTGGTTCAAATTTGTATCGGACTTTTTAAACTTGGAAAATTTATTCGATTAGTGCCGCAGCCCGTTATGTTTGGTTTTGTAAACGGTTTGGCGGTTGTGATTTTCATGTCGCAGCTAGAACAGTTTAAAACCATGGTGAACGGTCAGGTTTCTTGGCTTCAGGGAACTCCGCTTTACATTATGTTAGGTTTGGTCGCTTTGACCATTGCAATTGTTTTGATTTTTCCGAAGATTACAAAAGCGGTTCCGGCATCTTTAGTAGCTATTATGGTCGTTTTTGCTTTGGTCATTGTTTTTAATATTGAAACCAAAACGGTAGAAGATATTGCTTCGGTTCAGGGCGGATTTCCTCCGTTTCATATTCCGAATATTCCATTTTCTTTTGAGACTTTTAAAGTGATATTTCCGTATTCGGTAATAGTTGCGGCTGTAGGTTTAACAGAAGGTTTGCTTACGCTGAATTTAGTTGACGAAATTACAGGAACAAGAGGAAACAGCAATAGAGAATGTATTGCGCAAGGAAGCTCGAACATCTTAAACGGCTTTTTTTACGGAATGGGGGGATGCCCAATGATTGCACAAACATTGGTAAATCTTGGAGCTGGTTCTAGAGCTCGACTTTCGGGAATTATTGCTTCTCTGACCATTTTGATTATCATACTTTTTGGAGCACCCGTAATTGGAAAACTGCCCATGGCGGCCTTAGTTGGAGTCATGATGATGGTTGCGATTACGACTTTTGAATGGGCAAGTTTTAAGATTATCAATAAAATGCCTAGACATGATATTTTTGTTGGAATTCTAGTAGCTTTAATCACGATTGTATTGCATAATCTGGCTTTGGCGGTTTTAATTGGCGTAATTATTTCGGCTTTGGTTTTTGCTTGGGAAAGTGCCAAAAGAATTCGTGCAAGAAATTATATAGATGAAAAGGGAGTAAAACATTACGAAATTTACGGCCCATTATTCTTTGGCTCAACTGCTGCTTTTTTAGAAAAATTTGATATTCAGAACGATCCTGATCATATTATAATAGATTTTAAAGAAAGTCGTGTTTCTGATATGTCGGCAATAGAAGCTTTAAATAATCTGACAAAAAAATACAATCAGCTCAATAAAACAGTAGAGTTGCAGCATTTAAGCCCAGACTGCAGACAATTACTCAAAAATGCAGATGCTGTTATAAATGTTAATGTTATTGAAGATCCGACATATAAGGTATTGTCGAGATAATTAAAAATTTGAGATATATAAGTTATGGAGAAAAAATTAGTACTCAAAGCAGTAGAATATATTAAAGCAGATTATAATGATTTTGAAATAAGAAATTCTTTATTGGAAGAAGGTGCTGTTGAAGATGAAGTGGATGATATTCTTCAGGAGGCAAACGCTATTCTAGAAGAAGAACAAGTACAAACAAATAGTAAGAAATACAAAATTTTCTTTATATTATTTATTCTACTTTTTGTATCTAGCTTTTATTATTTTTTGTTTTTTTTACCTGTTAAAATTGAGTCACCTTCAATATTTTATTCTTTATTAGGTTCAATTCTTATATGTCTTTTCGGCATTCTTTCTTTTGCTTATTTTGGTAGTTGGAGCAAAGATAAACTTCGAAAAAGTGGTGGTATTAATTTAAAATTTGATATTCTCCTTTTTTTGATGGCATTTCCAGTTCTTATTATGTATTTTATTGTTAATTCGGTATTTGAGAATGTTGCCGAAGATATGTTAAAAAAGAATAAGGTAGAAGTTGTAGGGACTGTAATGGCATATGCCGTAACAAAAAAAACAATAAGTGGACGCATTACAGATATTAGAATTGGAGTTGAGTTTAATACCCTTGAAGGCGAAAGAATAATTGCAGACAAAAAAATTTTGTCTTATGAGCTTAATCAAATTTATGAGGGACAGGAAGTTAATGTAATATACTCTAAGACTAACCCACATAATAATGATGTTTTATTTTGATGATGGAAAGCAAAGAGTCTCTGTTGGAACAAATTTTTAATTAGATAATGTGTCAATTTGATAATTAGATAATGATTTTGGAAACGTGTATCTGTAGAGACGCACTGCAGTGCGTCTACACAATATATATAAACAGCAAACCCGACAGGTTTTAAAACCTGTCGGGTTTGCTGTTTTTGTCAGGCTGAGCGAAGTCGAAGCCCGCGCGCTAGTTGGAACGCCCTTCGACTTCGCTCAGGGTGACAATCAGTTGATCATGAAATTTTCTAATTATCAAATTGACACATTCTCAAATTATCTAATTAGAACAATTTGATTTTCGTAACTTTGCCAAATGAAACTGACAGAAACACTAGAAGACTTTTATACAGTAAAAATAAAAGGAATGCCCGAGAATCTTAAAAAGGAAATCGGTCATTTTAATGTTTTTAAATTGGATGATTATGTTGGAAGTACTTGTAATCCATTGCCTTATACCAGAAAAGACTTTTATAAGATAAGTTTAATCATTGGTAAAAACAAAGTGCATTATGCAGATAAGGTTGTAGCGATTGAAGATCAGGCATTATTCTTTGCAAATCCGCAAATTCCGTATAGTTGGGAGCATATTGATGAAAATCAAACGGGCTTTTTCTGTATTTTTACAGATGCATTTTTTAGTCAGTTTGGAAATTTAAAAGAATATCCATTATTTCAGCCAGGCGGGAATCCTGTTGTTCCTGTTTCTGCAGCATTAGCAGAATCTCTAAAAACAGTTTATTTAAAAATGTTCGAAGAAATCAATTCTGATTATGCTTTTAAATATGATGTGCTTCGAAATCTGGTTTTTGAAATTATTCATTTAGCATTAAAAACACAAACCGTAACTGCTTCATTATATAGTAAATCGAATGCTACAATTCGCGTTTCTTCTTTGTTTTTAGAATTATTAGAAAGGCAATTTCCTGTCGAATCCATTTCACAGCAAATTAATTTTCGTTCGCCTTCGGAATATGCCAATCAGTTAAATGTACATGTGAATCATTTAAATAAAGCGTTAAAAGAAACAACAGGAAAAACAACTTCTCAAATCATTTCGGAAAGAATTGTTCAGGAAGCCATGATTCTTTTAAAACAAACCAATTGGAATATTAATGAAATTGCTTGGTGTTTAGGTTTTGAAGAATTGTCTCATTTTATTAATTTCTTCAAAAAAAATGTCCAGGTTTCTCCTAAAAATTATCGATTAGCAGAAATTGATTGATTTTTGCAACTTCTCACTTGATTGCTTTAATTTTTAAGAAGCACTTTGCCAATACTTTTGTCCTGTAATTATAAACGTAAAAATTTTAAAGTCATGGGAAATAACAAAGTTTGGTTTATTACAGGTGCTTCAAAAGGACTTGGATTAGAGTTAGCTAAAAAATTATTAGCAGAGGGTTTTAAAGTGGCTGCAACGTCAAGAAATGAAGCTTCTTTAAGTGCAGCATTAGGAAAAGCATCAGAGAATTTTCTTCCTCTTGAGATGGATTTAGTGGACGAAAAAAGTGTAAAAACAGCAATTGATAGAGCCGTAAACCATTTTAAAACAATCGATGTTTTAGTCAACAATGCTGGTTACGGATTGTTAGGAGCTTTAGAAGAATTAACAGATGCAGAAGCTAGAAAAAACTACGAAGTAAATGTTTTCGGATTATTAAATGTAATTAGAAATGCAATGCCTATTCTTCGTGCCAATCAATCGGGGCATATTTTTAATATTTCTTCTGTTGGAGGATATTATGGAGAATTTCCGGGTTGGGGAATTTACTGCTCGACTAAGTTTGCGGTTGCAGGTCTAACTGAATCTTTAGCGGCAGAAATTAAGCCTTTTGGAGTTCATGCTACAATTGTCTATCCAGGTTATTTTAGAACCGATTTCTTAAAAGACAGCTCGCTTTTAGTGCCAGAAAATCCAATTGCCGAGTATAAAGAAGTGAGAAAATCTGAAAGTGCTCATAAAGATGATATCAATGAAAATCAGCCGGGTGATCCAGTTAAATTGGCGGAAGCTTTAATTAAAGTAAGTCAGGACCAAAATCCGCCTTTGCATTTATTTTTAGGTGAAGATGCTTTTAATATGGCAAATCAAAAAATAGCAAGTGTTCAGAAAGAATTAGAAGGATGGAAATCGGTTTCGGTTTCGACTGGTTTTTAATGGGCCAATTTGATAATGTGTCAATTTGATAATTTGTCAATTAGAAAATGATTTAGCATCATGTATGTCTGTAGAGACGCACTGCAGTGCGTCTCACGCAACGTAACCACAATGATGGATATACGAAACCTAGACGCACTGCGGTGCATCTCTACAGATATATACTGTGCGAATTTGTTTTTTTGAATTGCCTCCAGCTTTTGCTGGAGGCAAGTATTTAGAATAGAAGAAAGGCTTTAGGCAAACTTTGTCGTTTGGCTAAAGCCTTTCTCTTATAAAGTTTAATTTTTTTACAGCGATTGTGTTTTTGTCAGGCTGAGCGAAGTCGAAGCCCACGTGCTAATTGGAGCGCCCTTCGACTTCGCTCAGGGTGACAATCAGTTCATTATCAAATTTTCTAATTGCCTCATTCTCTTATTAGCGAAGCATCGATTTTACATCACTTAACTTCCCGTCAATTTCGCCAATTTGCAGACCTAAAATATGAGCAATTAAAGGATAAACCGAAACATTCTGAAATGTTTTTACTGTTTTGTCAACTTTAAAAGCAGGGCCTTTTGCATAAAAAATAGCATGCATGTCTTTTTCTTCATTGTCATAACCATGCGTTCCGCCATTTATATGTGTGCTTTCTTTGCTTACTAAACTCCAACCTTTATCGGCTTCTATAACGAAATCATGCACACGTGGATTTGTTCCGTAATGTAGTCTCTTCGGAACTTCTGTCGATTTCCAAAATTTAATATGTGGCACTTTTTTCAAAGCATTGGCAATAGAATCCTGATAGCCTGGTTTTGCCTGCAAACTCATAATTGGATTGACAACATCCTTATATCCTAGCCATTCTGGTTTTAAATAATCTAAAACCGCTACTTTTTTATCGTTACTGATAGTGGCCATTCCGTGGTCTGAAACGATAATTAAATTGATTTGTTTCCCAATAGGCAATTGATCTAATCTTCTCGATATTTCGCCCATAATCGAATCCATTTTGATTACTGTTTTTTCGGTTTTTGGCGAAAGCGGACCAAAATTATGGCCCGTATGATCGGGTTCGTCAAAATATAAAGTAACCAAATGCGGACGTTGCTTTTCTGGAAGCTGTAACCATTTCATAACCGTATCGATTCTAGCGCCGTATGGAACTTTACCATCGTAGTTCTTGAAATAACTCGGATTTCTTTTGTCAATATCAGAACCTGGCCAAAAGAAAGAAGCGGTTTTTACACCTTGCTGTTCGGCTAAATTCCAAATCGGATTTCCGCCATAAAATCTCGAATCGTTTTTAGCATTACTAGATAATGAGAAAGATTGATTCAAAGAAACATCATAAAAAACATTATTGATGATTCCGTGATGATCTGGGTAAAGTCCCGTTACAATCGAATAATGATTTGGAAAAGTTTTACTTGGGTAAGAAGGTTTCATTGATTTGGCATGAACGCCTTCTTTTTCAATTTGTTTCAGATTCGGAAGATTATACATTTTGCCATAATCCCAACGAAAGCCATCCATCGAAATTAAAACAACATAATTGTCTTTGCTATTTTGGGCTTGTAAAAAAGTAGTAAGAAGTAAAAATGTAAAAGATAAAAAGTGAGTTGTGGATTTTCTCATTGTGCAATTTTATATAGAACCGCAAAGGTAGAGATAACAGATTTTTTAAAGAAAAAGAGAATGTTAAATAAAAAAGATAGCCACGACTCGACCGAAGAATAGCCACGAATTCACGAATTATTTTTTTATAATTGTATCTATTTTGTTAGCCACAGATTACACAGATTAAAAGGATTAAAATAAAATCTGCGAAATCTGTAGGAGTAAATTTTCACGCAGATTTAAAAAAGATTTAAGCAGATTTTTTAAATTTTAATCTGCATAGATCTGGCAAAATCAGTAAAATCTGCGTGAAAAAAATTATAGACAAAGCTTGGAAAATCCATTAAATCAATGAAATCTGTGGCAAAAAATAAACACACAGATTTGAAAATATAATTCGTGAATTCGTGGCGAACAAAAAAAGCGCTAGAAGTAAATCTAGCGCTTTTAATTTTTAAGAAGAGAATGAAATTACATCATTCCTGGCATTCCGCCTCCCATTGGCATTCCGCCTCCAGCATTTTCTTCTTTAATATCAATTAATGCACATTCTGTAGTTAAGATCATTCCAGAAACAGATGCAGCGTTTTCAAGAGCTACACGAGTTACTTTTTTAGGATCGATAATTCCAGCAGTAAGCATGTCTACATATTCGTCAGTTTTTGCGTTGTATCCAAAATCACCTGAACCTTCAGAAACTTTAGCCACAACAACAGAACCTTCAAGACCAGCGTTTTCAACGATAGTTCTTAATGGAGCTTCAACAGCGCGAGAAACGATTTGGATTCCAGTAGCTTCGTCAGCGTTGTCAGCTTTTAAGTCTGCTAAAGCAAGTTTAGCTCTTAATAGCGCCACACCACCTCCGGCAACGATTCCTTCTTCTACAGCAGCACGAGTTGCATGTAAAGCGTCATCAACTCTGTCTTTTTTCTCTTTCATTTCAACTTCAGAAGCAGCACCAACATAAAGAACTGCAACACCTCCAGCTAATTTAGCCAGACGCTCTTGTAATTTTTCTTTATCATAATCAGATGTAGTAGTTTCCATCTGACCTTTAATTTGGTTTACTCTGTTTTTGATGATATCAGCTTCGCCAGCACCGCTTACGATAGTTGTATTATCTTTATCGATAGAAACTCTTTTTGCGTTTCCTAACATTTCGATAGTTGTGTTTTCTAAAGTATAACCTCTTTCTTCAGAAATTACAGTTCCGCCAGTTAAGATTGCGATATCTTCTAACATTGCTTTTCTTCTGTCTCCGAAACCTGGAGCTTTTACAGCAGCAATTTTAAGAGCACCTCTTAATTTGTTTACTACTAAAGTAGAAAGAGCTTCTCCGTCAACATCTTCAGCAATAATCAATAATGGTTTTCCTGATTGAGCAACTGGCTCTAAAACTGGAAGTAATTCTTTTAAAGAAGATACTTTTTTGTCGTATAATAAAATGTAAGGAGAATCTAATTCAACTTCCATTTTCTCTGGATTTGTTACGAAATAAGGAGAAAGGTATCCTCTGTCAAACTGCATTCCTTCAACAACGTCAACGAAAGTATCAGTTCCTTTAGCTTCTTCTACAGTGATAACACCTTCTTTTCCAACTTTAGCGAAAGCTGTAGCGATTAATTCACCAATAACTTCGTCATTGTTAGCAGAAATAGAAGCAATTTGTTTGATTTTATCTGAGTCACTTCCAACAACTTTAGCTTGTTTTGCTAAGTCAGCCACGATAGTTTCAACAGCTTTGTCGATACCACGTTTTAAATCCATTGGATTTGCACCTGCAGCAACGTTTTTAAGACCTTCTTTTACGATAGCTTGAGCTAAAACTGTAGCAGTTGTAGTTCCGTCTCCAGCTAAATCATTAGTTTTAGAAGCAACTTCTTTTACCATTTGCGCACCCATATTTTCTAGTGCGTCTTTTAATTCGATTTCTTTTGCAACAGAAACACCATCTTTAGTAACAGTTGGTCCACCAAATGATTTTCCGATAATTACGTTACGACCTTTTGGTCCAAGAGTTACTTTTACAGCATTTGCTAATGCATCAACACCACGTTTTAATCCGTCACGTGCTTCAATATCAAATTTTATATCTTTTGCCATTTTAATTTTTGTTTAAAGTTTGATTTGTTTCAAGTTAAATGAAGTTATTAATTCTTAATACTTCGTACTTAATACAATATTTTTTAGATAATCGCTAAAATATCATCCTCGCGCATGATTAGATAATCAGTGCCTTCCAGTTTTAACTCGGTTCCTGCATATTTACCATAAAGAACAGTATCTCCAACTTTTACAGTCATAGTGTGATCTTTAGTTCCGTTTCCTACTGCAACTACAGTTCCTTTTTGTGGTTTCTCTTTGGCAGTATCTGGAATAAAAATACCTGAGGCAGTTTTAGTTTCAGCTGCAACAGGCTCAATAAGTACGCGGTCTGAAAGCGGTTTAATGTTTAAAGCCATGATTTTATATTATTATAAGTTATACGTTTTTTTCTGTTCTATAAACTTTCAGAAACTGTGCCATGCTGGAAAAACTGACATTATTTCTTAAAAAAAATGCCAGCTTTGACAGGCTGGCATTAGATTGTATATCGAGCTACTTTTTATTTTGCTGGTGCAGGTGTTGCAGGAGCAGGAGTAGTTCCTTGTGCTGGAGCTGCAGGTGCATTTACAGGAGCTTCAGTTTTATCAATGATTTTAGAATCTGTGTCGCTTAAAGATCCAGAGAAGCTTAAGCTAGAAAGTAAAATTAGCACAATTAAAACAGTAGCTAAAGTCCAAGTACTTTTATCTAAAAAGTCAGTTGTTTTTTGTACTCCACCTAACATCTGCGTTCCGCTGATAGTAGAAGACAATCCGCCTCCTTTAGGGTTTTGTACCATGATAACGATGATCAATAGAAAACAAACTATTGTAATTAAAACTAAAAAAATTGAAAATGTGCTCATTACTTAATTATTGTTATTGTTATTTTGTTGTAAAATCTTTATATCCGATATGCGGTCTGCAAAGAAAGTAATTTTTTCTGGATATTTCAAAATTAATATTTCATAAGCTTGAATTGCTTTTGTATATTTCTTTTGTTCCAGATATACTCTGGCCAGAGTCTCGGTCATTAAATATGAATTGTCTTCTATAACAGGCTCAATTTGAACTACTGGAGCACTTGTTCCAGGTTTAATTGGAGAGATTTTCGGATTGGTTTCGATAAATTTATCGATAATTTCAGCCTTCTTTTGTCTCTCTTCTTCTTTAGCCGCTTCAATTTTTGCTTGTTCTTCTGGAGAAATTTCATTTGAGCGGTCAATTGGTTCTGTTCGAGATAATTGAAGCCATTCTTGAAATGAATGTTTTTCGCTAAGAGAAAAATCCAAAGGTTTTCCAATTTCTAAATGTTCTGCAGCTGTTCTTGCAGGCTCATTAGGCTCTTCCTCTTCGATTATTTCTTCAATCGGCTCTTCATTTTCTTCTATAATTTGCTCTTCTTCTTTATCCTCAGATTGAAGAACTTCTAGGATTTCTGCTTTTGGTTCCTCAGGTGTTTTTGTTTCAGCTTCTTTAATCGAAGAAAGAATAGATCGTTCAACAGAATTCATTTTAAATTCTGGAATAATCATTTCTTCAATTACGCTGTCGTCTTCATCTTCTTCAACAACATTTAGAGCAGGTTCTTCTATAATAGGATCTGCTTTTGCTTCTTCAGCTTTTACAGGTTGTTCAATAGTTTTAGCTTCTGCTTCTTTAATCGAACTTAAAATAGAGTTTTCGACACGCTCATTTTTAGGTTCTTCAGCTTTTACAGGTTCTGGTAGAGAAGGTGTTTCAGAGCCCTTTATCGAACTTAAAATGGAACTCTCTATACGATCAATTTTAGGTTCTTCAGCTTGTCTAGATTCTGAAAACGGATCTGTTTCAACTTCTTCTTCAATATTATCTGAAATGGTAAGTTCAACAGAATCAATTTTCTGTTCTTCTTCTATTGTAGGTTTTTCAAAAGCTACAGTTTGCGCTTCTTTTATTGCAGCAAAAGTAGATAAATCTATTTCCGGAAGTGGTTTTGGTTTTTCCTCTTCTATAGGTTTTTCAAAAGTTATATTTTGTGCTTCTTTTATCGCAAAAATAGAAAAATCTATTTCTGGAATTGGTTTTGGCTCTTCTTCCTTAATTGATGGCTTTTCAAAAGTTATGGTTTGAGCCTCTTTTATGGCAAGAAAAATAGAAGGATCTATTTCTGGAAATTTTTTAGGTTCTTCAACAATTATTGGTTCTTGAGCTTTTATTTCCTCAACTTGTACAGGTTCTTCTTTTAAAGGTTCCTCAATTTTTGCAGATTCTTCAATTTTTGCAGGCTGTACAACCGAAGGTGTTTCAATAACCGAAGTTTGAGTTTCTTTAATTGTATCTGAAACAGGTAGTTCTTCAATATCGGTTTTTACTTCAATTGCTTTTTGAATCTGCTCTGGGGAAATTATTTCACTGTCAAAAACAGTAATTTCGAGAAGATCTCTCAATTTCTGTTCGTAAAAATCATTTTGAATAGAAGTGAAAGCTTCAGATGTAATAAAATCAAATAAAACAGAACGATCAGCCGTGTATGCTGCTGTAACTTTCAAAGCATAATTATACTTAAAACTATTTTGATTGTAAAGTCCTTTTAATCGTAATGCGCGTGCACTTTGAAAATACGGAAATTCGTTCAAAACACTTCCTAATGCGTCCGCCTGCTTTTCTGTAATAGCATCGGGTTTATTCATTAAGTAGGTATAATCGCTAACGTTCATTATTTGTTTTTTTGTTTGATCGGTTAATTGTTTATTTGTTTTTGCTTGTTTTATCGATTAAACGGTTTTATAGTTTAACGATTAAACAAACAGGTGAAACTACCATTTTGCCAATGATTGATTAAAGATATCTTGCGTGATTCTTTCAAAAATTACTCTGATTGCCTCGTTTAAAACAGATCCTGTTGGAAGATCACGTCCAGGGAAATCATAATAGAATTCAAAAGATTTTTCAAAATCGTCTGTTTCTTTCTTTTTGTTTGTAAAACGTACATTTACACGAATAGATAAACGGTTTTGTGCTGCCTGCTGATCTGCCGTTGCAGTCATTGGTGTAATTCGGTAATCTGTAATTTCACCTTCGTAAACCAAATCGCCACTATTGCTAACCAAGTTTAAGTTGGTCTGATTCATAATCAAATCCTGCAAAGCCAAAGTAAAAGTTCTATCGATTCCTGGTTCAATCAAATCGGCATTATTCTGAAAGAAGTTAACCTGAAATGTTTTGGCATCGATTTTTCCAGTTCCTGTAAAGTTGTAGACAGAACAGCCACTCAACATAAAAAGGCTTAATAGTGCGAAAAGAGAATATATTTTTTTCATAATGTGTATTAGTCGAATTCCAAATTTCAAATTTCGCCAAATATAGTAATTTGGGATTTGGGATTTAAAAATTGAGATTTATTATAGATCGAATTGCTTGATTTTACGGTACAAAGTTCTTTCAGAGATACCTAATTCATCAGCAGCGGCTTTACGTTTTCCTTTATTTTTTTCTAATGATTTTTTGATCATTTCGATTTCTTTCTGCTCCAAACGTAAAATTTCTTCCTCCTCGATAGTTTCAGCAAATAAATAATTATCGTCTTGCATCTGATAATTATCTTCACGAACAACAGGAGAGGTCACAACAGCGGTTCTTGGTTCTTCTTCAAAATCAATCTCGCTATCATTTTGCTGATTTCCGTAAATTTTCTGGATTAAATTCGGGTTAATGTCTTGAACTTTAGAAGTCCCATTTTTCATCAACTCTAGAGTCAGTTTTTTCAAGTCGTTCAAATCGCTTCTCATATCAAAAAGCACTTTGTACAAAATATCTCTTTCGGTACTGAAATCACTTTCTTTTTTGCTGTCGTTAATAACTGAAGGTAAATTGCTTCCTTCGGCAGGCAAATAAGATTGTAAAGTAGCTAAGGTAATATCGCGATTAGTTTCTAAAACTGAAATTTGTTCTGCCACATTTCGAAGCTGACGAATGTTTCCGCTCCATCTGAATTTCTGTAAAAGCTGAACAGCATCATCATCCAGTCTTAAAGGAGGCATTTTATATTTATGAGCAAAATCGGCTACAAACTTTCTAAACAACAAATGAATATCGTCGTTTCTTTCGCGTAAAGGCGGTAATGTAATTTCGACTGTGCTTAAACGATAGTACAAATCCTCACGGAATTTACCTTTTTCAATTGCATTGAATAAATTGACGTTTGTTGCAGCAACAATACGGACGTTTGTTTTTTGAACCTGAGAAGATCCTACTTTTATAAATTCACCATTTTCCAAAACACGAAGTAATCTTACTTGAGTTGTTAATGGTAATTCTCCAACTTCATCAAGAAATATTGTTCCGCCATCAGCCACTTCAAAATAACCTTCACGCGTGCTTGTTGCACCTGTAAAAGCTCCTTTTTCGTGACCAAAAAGTTCACTGTCAATTGTTCCTTCCGGAATTGCACCGCAGTTTACGGCAATATATTTACCATGCTTTCTGTGCGAAAGCGAATGTATAATTCTAGGAATATTTTCTTTTCCAACACCACTTTCCCCAGTTACCATAACCGAAATATCAGTTGGAGCAACCTGAATGGCTTTTTCGATAGCGCGATTTAATTTCGGATCATTTCCAATAATCTCAAATCGCTGTTTTATTGCTTGAACTGTTTCCATATTGATTTTGTTTCAAGTTTTTTTGTTTCAGGTTTCAAGTTTTAAGCTTTGACCTTAAACGCTAGGCTTATATTTTTTTTCTTTTTGCCACAGATTAAAGTGATTAACACAGATTACCTAAATTATAAAATATATCTTTTGTATTGTAGAGATTTTGTTTGAAAATTTACAAGCAATCCTACTTCTGAATTAGATAACTTAATATAATTTAAAATCTGAGCAATATGTTCACTTGAAAATTCTTTTATAGCTTTTACCTCTAAAACTATATCTTCATTAATAATGAAATCAGCATAAAATTTATGAGGTAAAATAGTTCCTTTATATTCAATTGAATATTCCTTTTCTCTTTCAAAAGAAATATTATTTTCTTTAAATTCTAATTCTAAAGCGTCTTTATAAACTACTTCGAATAAGCCTGGGCCAAGATTTCTGTGCACTTCCATGCAAATACCAATAATCTTGTAAGTTTCTTTTTCTCTATAACGTTGCATAAATTTTTAATTTTCATCAAAATTTAAAAGTAAGAAAAATATTAAAAAATCTTTCTAATCCTTTTAATCTGTGGCAAAAAAAAAATTAATTCATGTTACTCAAACCGACTGCTTCACCTTTTAAAGTTCCGCTAGTACAGCTTGTGATTTTTACGTTTACGAAATCCCCGATTTTGTAATTTTCTTTTGGGAAAACTACCGTAATACTTTGAGAGTTTCTTCCAGAAAATTCGTCTTTTGATTTTTTAGAAACTTTTTCGACTAAAACTTCAACTGTTTTTCCAACAAATTCTTCGCTTCTAAACCAAGCATGTTTTTGTTGTAAATCAACGATTTCTTGTAATCTTCTTGCTTTGGTTTCTTCTTCCACATCATCTTTCATTTTTCTTCCAGCCAAAGTTCCAGGGCGTTCAGAATACGAATACATATAACCGAAATTATATTTTACATATTCCATCAAGCTCATTGTATCTTGGTGATCTTGTTCGGTTTCTGTTGGGAAACCAGCAATCATATCTTGCGAAATCGAAGCATCGGGAACAATTGCCTTAATTTTATCAATCAAAGCCATATATTCTTCACGAGAATGCAGACGATTCATTTCTTTTAAAATTCTGTTACTTCCAGACTGAACCGGTAAGTGAATATGTTTACAGATGTTTGGATATTTCGCAATAACATGCAAAATGCTTTCATGCATATCCTGCGGATTAGAAGTCGAAAATCGAATACGCATTTTTGGAAAACCAACTGCAACCATTTCTAACAATTGATCAAAATCAACCGCAGTTGCTTTCTGCATTTCAGAAGCGTTTACAAAATCCTTTTTCAAACCGCCGCCATACCAAAGGTAGCTGTCAACGTTTTGACCTAAAAGAGTAACTTCTTTATAGCCTTTGTTCCATAAATCTTGAATTTCAGCCATAATACTCTGTGGTTCACGACTGCGCTCGCGTCCTCTTGTAAAAGGCACAACGCAGAACGTACACATATTATCGCATCCGCGAGTAATCGAAACCAAAGCTGTAATTCCGTTGCTCATTAAACGAACAGGCGAAATATCTCCATACGTTTCTTCTTTTGATAGAATTACATTAATAGCATCACGTCCTTCTTCAACTTCGGCCAATAAATTCGGAAGATCTTTATAAGCATCTGGACCAACAACTAAGTCAACGATTTTTTCTTCTTCTAGAAATTGGCTTTTCAAACGCTCTGCCATACAGCCCAAAACGCCCACTTTCATTTTCGGATTCGTGCGTTTTACTGCATTGTATTTCTCTAAACGCTTGCGAATAGTCTGTTCTGCTTTATCTCTAATAGAACAAGTGTTTACCAAAACCAAATCGGCTTCTTCTAGAACAGAAGTAGTGTTATAACCTCCGTCAGACAAAATGGAAGCTACGACCTCACTGTCCGAAAAATTCATCGCACAGCCGTAACTTTCTATAAATAGTTTTTTAGTATTCTCAGGTTTATTTTCCAAAACAAGACTTTCACCCTGTTTGCTTTCTTCAATAATCTTTTCCATTGTAAAAATTCAAAGTGCAAAGATAGGGTAATTGAATCTAATATGACAAGATGTCAGATAAAGAATTAACAATGTTTTGAGAAATGTTGATACCTAATATTTTGAACTCAATTTAAGAGTAATTAGGAGCTATTTCCAGCTTTCCACTTCAAGTCCTCATAAAAAAAGCAAAGTTTCTAATGTTTCAAAAAGAGCTTCCGTTGGTCGCTTTTTTTAAACAAGAAACTTTTGCTCTTTTTACTCCGGGCTTTTCGCTGCAATCTGGGCTAGGAGCCAATATGTTTAAAAGTAAATATTGCAGTAAAAGGGTAAATTGAATTTTAAATTATAGGACATTTTTTTTGCAATCTAAAATCTAAACTCTGAAATCTAAAATTAAAAGGGATTTCTTGGTTAAAAATCACTAAAAGTTATACCTATATATATTATCGAGATTATTACAGATAAATCTGCAATTTTAAGTTTCATAATATCAAAATACCTCAAAAATGCATTCGTAAGGTTAATATTTAAAAAAAATAAATACTTTTGTTGCAGAAAAATAGAGCAATGGCAAAGAATTTAGTAATAGTGGAGTCACCTGCAAAGGCGAAAACGATCGAGAAATTTCTTGGGAGTGATTTTCAGGTGGAGTCAAGTTATGGACACATAGCAGACTTACCATCAAAGGAAATAGGAGTAGATGTAGAAAATGGTTTTAAACCTAAATATGAAGTTTCTCCGGATAAAAAAGCCTTGGTAACGAAGCTGAAGTCACTTTCTAAAAATGCCGAAACGGTTTGGTTAGCATCCGATGAGGACCGCGAGGGAGAGGCTATTTCATGGCACTTGGCGGAAGAATTAAAGCTAGATAGAAAAAAAACCAAACGAATTGTTTTTCATGAGATCACAAAATCTGCGATTCTTAAGGCAATCGACAATCCAAGAGAAATTGATTATAATTTAGTAAACGCACAACAAGCACGTCGTGTTTTAGATCGTTTAGTAGGTTATGAATTATCTCCGGTTTTATGGAGAAAAATTAAAGGCGGACTTTCAGCTGGTCGTGTACAGTCAGTTTCTGTACGTTTAATTGTAGAAAGAGAACGCGAAATACAAAGCTTCAATGCAGTTGCAACATATTCTATTGTTGCAGAATTTGTAAACGAAGCAGGAAAAGCTTTCAAAGCGAAACTTCCAAAAAACTTCAACACTAAAAAAGAAGCCGAAGATTTCTTAAATCAAAACATCGGTTCTAAATATAAGGTAGCTGATTTAGAAACTAAACCTACCAAAAAATCTCCAACAGCACCTTTTACAACTTCTACATTGCAGCAAGAAGCAGCAAGAAAATTGTACTTGCCAGTTGGAATTACCATGCAATTAGCACAGCGTCTATACGAAGCCGGACTTATTACTTATATGAGAACCGACTCGGTAAACCTTTCTAAAGAAGCAATGGATGCTGCACAAGCAGAAATTATCAAATCTTACGGAAAAGAATTCTCTAAGCCGAGAGTTTTTGCTAATAAAAGTAAAGGGGCACAAGAAGCGCACGAAGCAATTCGTCCGACTGATATGTCTCGTCACACCGTAAATATCGACCGTGACCAAGCTCGCTTATACGATTTGATCTGGAAAAGAACTTTGGCTTCGCAAATGAGCGACGCACAATTGGAAAGAACAAACGTAAAAATCGAAGCAGATAATCACAGCGAAATTTTTACAGCTTCTGGAGAAGTATTGCTTTTTGAAGGTTTCTTAAAGGTGTACTTAGAAGGTCATGATGACGATGAAGAAGAGCAAGAAGGAATGCTTCCTGCTTTAAAAGTAAACGAAAAACTGGCAAATAACTATATTACAGCCACAGAACGATATTCAAGACCGCCTGCACGTTATACTGAGGCATCTTTGGTTAAAAAATTAGAGGAACTTGGAATTGGTCGTCCATCTACATACGCACCAACTATTTCGACAATTATCAATAGAAATTATGTTGAAAAAGGGACTCTTGAAGGTGTAGAACGTAATTATACACAGCTTACTTTGCAAAACAGTAAAGTAGGAGAGAAGCTTCTAAAAGAAAATACAGGTTCTGATAAAGGAAAATTGGTTCCAACAGATATCGGAACTATTGTTACAGATTTCTTGGTAAAGAATTTCGGAAACATTCTAGATTATAATTTCACTGCAAAAGTTGAGCAAGATTTTGACGAAATTGCTGAAGGTAATATTGACTGGGCAAAAATGATGCAGGACTTCTACAATCAATTTCATCCAAATGTAAAAGAAGTTGAAGCAAATGCTGAACGTGAAAGTGGTGAAAGAATTTTAGGAAAAGATGCAGACGGAAGACAAGTTTCTGTTCGTTTAGGAAAATTTGGGCCAATGGCGCAGATTGGAGAAGCAGATGATGAAGATAAAAAGTTTGCTAGCTTAATGGCAGACCAAAATATAGGGAACATTACACTTGAAGAAGCTTTAAATTTATTCTTGCTTCCAAAAAGTTTAGGTGAATATAAAGGAGAAGAAGTGGAAGTGAGCAATGGCCGTTACGGTCCTTACGTTCGTCACGGAAGCGTTTTTATTTCACTGCCTAGAGGAGAAGATCCTTTAAGTGTTTCTAAAGAAAGAGCTCAGGAATTAATTGACGAAAAAGCACTTGCTGATGCGCCAATTGCAGTTTATAAAGGAGAAGCTGTTCAAAAAGGGGTGGGACGTTTTGGGCCATTCATTAAATGGAACGGACTTTTTGTAAACGTAAGCAAGAAATACAATTTTGATAATCTTTCTCAAGCTGATGTTGAAGAATTGATCGAAGATAAACTTCAGAAAAACATTGATAAGGTTATCCATAATTGGGAAGAAGAAGGAATTGTAGTAGAAAAAGCCCGTTGGGGACGATCTGTGATTCTGAAAGGAAAAATCAAAATTGAATTAAGTAAAGATGTTGATGCAACAAAATTAACATTGGCTCAAGTTCAAGAAATGATCGCGGCAAAGACACCAGCAAAGAAAACTGCTGCTAAAAAAACAACAACGGCTAAAAAAGCTCCAGCTAAAAAAACGGCTGCTAAAAAGAAATAAGTATAAATGGAATTTGATTTTCTAGAACCAGTTAATGACGCAATTGTAAAATTCGTCGGCGCACTGTCTTCACAAGAGCTTGGAAGCAAAGTTGTCTTCCATACCCAAGATCAGTTTCCTGATATTGCACAGATTAATATTGCTATAATTGGGGTTTTAGAAGACCGTACAAATATCAATATGATTAATGAAGTTAATCTAACTGCTTTGCGCAAAAAGCTTTACGGAATGTTTCCTGGTAACTGGGATGCTTCAATTGCAGACCTTGGAGATATACTTGCAGGCGATTCTGTAGAGGATACTTATTATGCATTAAATAAGGTTACGGCTACATTAATTAAGAATAAAGTCATTCCTATAGTTCTAGGAGGTTCTCAGGATTTGACTTATGCTTTGTATCGTGCTTACGATGATTTAGAGCAAATGGTAAATTTGGTTGCAGTTGATAATAGATTTGATTTTGGTAAGGAAAATGAATCAGTTTCGGCTAATTCGTACTTGACAAAAATCATTATTGATGAACCAAATAACCTTTTCAATTACTGTAATATAGGGTATCAAACCTATTATAATTCGCAAGAAGAAATTGATCTAATCGAAAAGTTATTCTTTGATGCATATCGATTGGGCGAAATTTCAAACAAAATCACTTTGGCTGAGCCAGTTTTTAGAGATGCAGACTTGGTTAGTATTGATTTGAATTCTGTAAAATCTTCTGCTTCAGCAAATATGGTTACTTTTGAGCCAAACGGATTTAATGGAAAAGAAATTTGTGCTTTAGCAAGATATGCTGGTATTAGTGATAAAGTATCTTCATTTGGAATATTTAATCATAACAGTACAACGGCAGAGTCGGCTATTATTGCTCAGATTGTTTGGTATTTTATTGAAGGTTATCACTATCGTTCAAAAGAATATCCATTTGGAAGCCGAGCAAACTATTTAAAGTATATAGTTCCATTAGATGATGAAGAATTGATATTCTATAAAAGTGACAAAACAGATCGTTGGTGGATCGAAATTCCATTCGAATCAAACGGCAACAATAAATTGAAAAGAAATACGTTATTACCCTGTTCTTACGACGAATATTTGTCAGCTTGCAATCAAGAATTGCCAGAAAGATGGTGGAAAGCGCAACGAAAAAACGCTTTGTAGTTCGAAAATTTAAGCGAAATCTTAAATTTTTAAAACTTGTTTAAAATAGTTAAAATTAATTAGTAAGAAAATACGTGTAATATATAAAAATTAACGTTTTACATCGATTTTTTAGAACAGTTTATCGATAAAATATTTTTTTTTTATTTTATTTAACATTATTTTTGAACGGTAAAATAAATTCGCAAGTAGTATTGTTTTTTAGATAAATAATAAATACGTTTACGGACTTTTAATAATGAATAGATAATCCCAAATTTATATGAAGAAGTTTATTGCATTTGCAGCAATGTTAACACTAGTAATCGGCTGTGGTAAGTCAGGTGACAAAGGTGAATTAGTTGGTGTTACAGGAGGGAAATGGCATCCCGAGAAGCCTTATGGAATGACATTAGTTCCGGGCGGATCTTTTATAATGGGTAAATCAGATGCTGATTTAGCTAACGTAGAAGATGCTCCAACTAAAACTGTAACCGTGCGTTCATTCTATATGGATGAAACAGAAATTACAAATAGTGAATATCGTCAATTCGTAGAATGGGTGAAAGATTCTACAATGAGAGTTCGTTTAGCAATCCTTGCAGATGAAACTGGACAAAAAGCTACTGATGGAAAAGGTAAAAAAGGCGGAAGCATTGCTGATTACGCTTTTAATGATTCTGATCCAGAAAAAATGACAGCTTATGATAAATACATGTATGACAACTACTATAGTGTTGGTACTAAGGATGATCCATATGCTGGAAGAAAATTAAACAGAAAAGTTAAGTTAATTAAAGATACTAAAGCATATCCAGATGAGTATTATGCTGAAGTAATGGATTCTATGTATTTACCAATTGAAGAATCATACAATGGTTTAAGAACAATTGACGTAAATAAATTGAAATTCCGTTATTCTTGGATGGATATTCAAGCTGCTGCAAAAGCTAAAGTTGGAAAAAGAAGTGACTTCGTAAAAACAGAGCAGGTAAATGTTTATCCTGACACTGCAGTTTGGATTAAAGACTTCGCTTATTCATATAATGAGCCAATGCACAACGATTATTTCTGGCATAAAGCTTATGGAGATTATCCTGTAGTTGGTGTTACTTGGAAACAAGCTAAAGCATTCTGTGCTTGGAGAACTTTAAACAAAAACAGTTATATTAAATCTAAGAAAAAAGGACGTGATCTTGTAAACTCTTTCAGATTACCAACTGAGGCAGAGTGGGAGTACGCTGCTAGAGGAGGTCTGGAGTCTGCTACTTACCCATGGGGAGGTCCTTATACTAAAAGTGATAGAGGTTGTTTCTTAGCAAACTTTAAACCAAGTAGAGGAGATTATGCTGCTGATGAAGCTTTATATACAGTAGAAGCAAAATCATATGACGTAAATGGTTACGGATTATACAATATGGCAGGAAACGTTTCAGAGTGGACAGATTCAGCTTACAATCCAAACGCATACGAATATGTTTCTACAATGAATCCAAACGTAATTGATGGTAAAAATCAAAGAAAAGTTGTTCGTGGAGGTTCTTGGAAAGACGTTGCTTATTTCCTACAGGTAAGTACTCGTGACCACGAATATGCTGATTCTGCTAGAAGTTATATCGGATTCAGAACTGTACAAGATTACATGGGTACTCAAGTTACAGGAAACAGAAAAAAGTAATTTTATAATTTTATCAATATCCAACAAATCTATTTTAAACCTAAAAAAAAAGTATTATGGCATTATTAAGTAAAAAAGCAATGAATTTCGCTTATGGTATGGGAGCGGCAGTGGTAATCGTTGGAGCGTTATTCAAAATTACTCACTTTGAGATTGGACCATTAACAGGTACAGTTATGCTTTCGGTAGGATTAGTTACTGAGGCGTTAATTTTTGCGCTTTCTGCTTTCGAACCAGTTGAAGAAGAACTAGATTGGACTCTAGTTTACCCAGAATTAGCTAATGGACAAGCAAGAGAGAAAAAAGCTAAACCTGAATCTACAACTGATGCTCAAGGATTATTATCTCAAAAATTAGACACATTATTAAAAGAAGCTAAAATTGACGGTGAATTAATGTCAAGTTTAGGAAACAGCATCAAAAATTTCGAATCTGCTGCTAAAGGAATTGCTCCAACTGTAGATTCAATCGCTGGGCAAAAGAAATATTCTGATGAATTAACTTTGGCTGCTACTCAAATGGAATCATTAAACAGTTTGTACAAAGTACAATTGGAAAGTGCTTCTAGAAATGCTGAGGCTAACAAAGAAATCGCTGATAACGCTACTAAATTAAAAGAGCAAATGGCTTCTATGACAGCGAACATTGCTTCTTTAAACAGCGTTTACGGTGGTATGCTTTCTGCAATGAGTAACAAAGGATAATTAGTTTTTAACTAAATATTAAATTTATTAATAAGAACTAATTAAAGAAAAATGGCAGGAGGAAAATTAACCCCTAGACAGAAGATGATTAACCTGATGTACCTGGTTTTCATCGCAATGTTAGCAATGAACGTATCAAAAGAAGTAATTTCTGCTTTTGGTTTGATGAATGAAAAATTCGAAGGTGCAAACACTAGTTCTATAGAGTCAAACGCTGGTTTATTAAGCTCTTTAGATCAAAAAGCTGCTGAAGCAAAAGGAGAATTTGCTATTGCTGCAGTAACAGCTCACAAAGTTGAAACAATTACAAAAGATTTTTATGATTATATAGCTACTCTAAAAGCTCAGGCAGTTAAAGGTTTCGAAGTTGATAAAGCAACAGGAAAAATGCCTTATGAGGCTATGGATAGAGGAGATAATATCGACGACTGGTTTACAGGAGACGGTTACACTAAAAAAGGTAACGAAATTATATCTAAAATCGAAAAATATAAAGCTGATATTAAAGCAGCTTTAGGAACAGACAAAAAGTACGCATCAATTATTGCTGAGGTTGAAAAGAAATTTGATGTTTCTGATGTTAAAAACAAAGAGGGAATTAAAGAAAAATACTTAGCGTACCACTTTAAAGGATTTCCTGCAATCGCTACAGCTGCAAAACTTTCAGCTTGGCAGAATGACGTTAAAAAAGTTGAAACAGACGTTTACAACAGTGCTTTAGGTAAAGCTGCAGTTGCTGCTGCTTCTTATAGCAACTACCAAGCAATCGTTGTTTTAGATAAAAATGCTTATTTCCAAGGAGAAAAAGTTACTGGTAAAGTTGTTTTAGGTCGTTACGATGAAAACACAACACCAACTTCTTTCCAAGGTCCAGGACAAATCGTAAACGGACAAGCTGTTATCTCTTTAACTGCTGGTGGAGTTGGAGAACAAGACATCAACGGACAATTTACGTTCTTAGAGGATGGAAAAAATATTCCTTTAAAATTCTCTGGAAAATATGTTGTAGTTCCAAGACCAAACGCTGCTACAATTTCTGCAGACAAAATGAACGTAGTATATAGAGGAGTTGTTAACCCAATCTCTGTATCTTTTGCTGGTGTTGATGCAAACAAAATTGTTGCAAGTGCTCCAGGTTTAGCTTCTGCTGGAAAACCAGGAAAATATAACATGAGCCCAGGGCAAGGTACTGAAACTACAATTTCTGTAACAGGTACTTTACCAAACGGTGATAAAGTAACTGATAAGAAAACATTCAGAATTAAAGGTATTCCTGGTCCAACAGGAACAATTAGAGGTGAGATGGGAGTTGTTAAAGGTCCTAAATCTAACTTAGAGATTGCTACTATTGGTGCAAAACTTCTTGATTTTGATTTTGAAGTTGGTTTAGATGTTGTTGGATTCAATATGAAAATTGCTGGACAACCTACAGTTGTTGTTACAGGAAACAAAATGAATGCACAATGTAAACAAGTACTTTCAAGAGCAGGTAAAGGAGACCAAGTTACTATTTCTGAAATTAAAACTAAACTTGTTGGAGCTGGTAGTTATTTATTGCCAAGAACTGCTCCTGTAATTTACGAAATACAATAATAAAGTAGTGTAAGCTACATTCAATATCTTATAACGATACCACGATGAAAGTAAGAAATTTTTTAATAGCTATTGTTTCTATCGCTGGAGGTTTTGCTTCTAATGCGCAATCTAATTTGCTAAACGCTAAAACTCCTGCTCAGATTGGACTTAAAACTCCTGCTCAATTAATATCTGATAATGATAAGCCATTGGCTTATGGTTACGTAGATGATAGAGATATCTTGATGGGAAAAACAACATGGGAGATCATTGATTTAAATGAAAAAATCAACTTTCCTTTATATTTTCCAGTAGATACAGCTAATATTGGTCCTAACAGACGTTCTCTTTATGACGTTTTAACTAAAGCTATTAAAGGTGGAAAAGTTACTGAAGTTTATACTGACAGTTATTTCAATACTAAAAAATCTATGAAAGACATCGAGGGCTCATTATCTCGTATTGATACAACAGATGCAGGTAGAGAGTTAATTAACCAATATCCAGATGACTACAAATCACGTGTTGTGAAGAAAAAAGTTGTTTCAGGTAAAGGTAAAAACAAATCAGTTTCTTATGTTGAAGAGACAGTTGGACCAACAAGAACGGTTCCTGCTGAATATATCTTAAAACAAGATCTTACTGCTGCAGATGTTACTCAGTATAAAATTAAAGGATACTGGTATTTTGATAAACGTCAAAGTGAATTAAAATATCGTTTACTAGGAATTTGTCCTGTAACTCCGGACGTTTATACAATGAATAGTGATGAAAAGGATTATATTGAATTGTTTTGGGTATTCTTCCCAAATGCCAGAGAAGCATTGCATGAAGCAAAAGCGTTCAATGATAACAACTCAGCTCTTCCGATTTCATTTGATCAGATTTTAAATTCAAGACGTTTTAATGCGGTTGTTTACAAAGAGGAAAACCTTTATGGAGACAGAGCAATTAGCGATTATATGAAAGACAACGCACAAAATCAGTTGTTGGAATCTGAGAGAGTGAAAGAAAAAATTCGCAATTTTGAACAAGATATGTGGAACTACTAAGTTGATACATAGCATGATAATTAAAAAACTCTTACTACCTTTGTAGTAAGAGTTTTTTTTATGTCAATATATTATTATAAGCTGTCTGCTATAGGTTGAATATATTATTTTATATTTATGTAAGAAAAATAACAATATTTGTAATAAAATTTCGTTTAATGTCTTGTAAAAATTATCATGATGAAAGTAAGAAATTTATTAATTGCTATTGTTACTGTTCTAGGAGGCATATCTTCTAATGCTCAGTCTAATTTACTTAATGCCAAAACTGCCGATCAGATAGGGTATAAGACACCCGCTCAAATGATATCTGATAATGATAAGCCTCTAGCGTATGGTTATGTTGATGATCGAGATGTTTTGATGGGAAAGATGGTTTGGGAAATTATTGATTTAAATGAAAAAATTAATTTTCCATTATATTTTCCTGTGGATACGGCCAATATTGGCCCAGATAGACGTTCGCTTTATGATATATTAACCAAAGCAATGAGAAACGGTAAAATAACAGAAGTTTATACAGATAGTTATTTTAATACAAAAAAGACTTTAAAAGACATTCAAGGATCTTTATCTCGTGTTGATACAACAGATGCGGGTAGAGAGCTTATTAATCAATATCCTGATGACTATAGAACGCGTGTGGTTAAGAAGAAAGTAGTTACAGGCACAGGAAAAAATAAGAAAGTAACTTATGTTGACCAGACAGTAGGACCAACTAGAACAGTTCCTGCTGAATATATTTTGAAGCAAGATCTTACGGCTGCTGATGTAAGTCAATATAAAATTAAAGGGTTTTGGTATTTTGATAAAAGACAGAGCGATTTGAAATATCGTCTGCTTGGCATTTGCCCTGTAACGCCCGATGTTTATACCATGAATAGTGATGAAAAAGATTATATTGAACTATTCTGGGTTTTCTTTCCCAACGCTAGAGAAGTACTACATGAAGGAAAAGCTTTTAATGATCAGAATTCTGCCTTACCAATTTCCTTTGATCAGATTTTAAACTCAAGACGTTTCAATGCTGTTATATATAAGGAAGAAAATGTCTATGGTGATCGTGAGATTAAAGATTATATTAGAGATAATGCACAAAGCCAATTGCTAGAGTCTGAAAGGGTAAAAGAGAAGATTCGTAATTTTGAACAAGATATGTGGAATTACTAAGTTCATAAACTCATAATAAGAAAAACTCTTGCTACCTTTGTAGTTAGAGTTTTTTTTATTTTATCTATACACTTCACAATGCTTGATTATTTAATCGTCGGATCTGGTTTGGCTGGAATTTCTTTTGCCGAAATCGCCTTAAAAAACAATAAATCTATTTTAGTTGTTGATGACAAATCTCAGAATTCTTCGAGAATTGCTGGAGGTTTGTACAATCCCGTTATTCTGAAGCGATTTAGTGAAGTCTGGAATGCTAAAGAACATTTGGTTTTAATGAATGAATTTTACGAACAGGTTGAAGGTAAACTGAACGAGAAATTCAATTTTAAAATGCCAATTCTTAGAAAGTTTTTTTCAATTGAAGAACAGAATAATTGGTTTGCAGCTTCAGATAAAATAAACTTGGCTCCTTTTTTATCAACGAAACTAATTACTAAGAAGTATCAAGGTATTGATTCTCCTTATGATTATGGAGAAGTTCTACATACGGGTTATGTCAAAACTGGACAGCTATTGGAAAGTTATAAAACCTATTTAAAGGAAAACGATTTACTTCTTGAAGAATCTTTCCATAGTTCCTTCCTGGAGATTCTTGATTTAGGAATTCAGTATAAAAATATTAAAGCGCGCCATATCATTTTTGCAGAGGGTTTTGGGTTGCATAAAAACCCTTATTTTAATTATCTTCCTTTAGATGGAACAAAAGGGGAACTGTTTTTAATAAAAGCGCCAGATTTGAAATTAGATTTAATTGTTAATACCAGTGTTTTTATTTTACCAGTAGGAGGCAATTTGTTTAAAGTTGGAGCCACTTACAATTGGCATGATAAAACAGATCTTCCTACCGAAGAGGGAAAACAAGAGCTTCTAGATCGCATTAAAGAAATTATTACCTGCGATTTTGAAATTGTAAAGCATTTTGCTGGAGTTAGACCAACAGTTGCCGACAGAAGACCTTTGGTAGGTACTCATGAAGCATACGAATCGATTCATCTTCTTAACGGATTAGGGACACGTGGTGTAATGCTCGGACCGGCTTTAGCGAAAATGTTGTATGATAATATTGAAAGCGGAACTCCAATAGATAAAGAAGCAGATATAAAACGCTTCCATAAAAGATATTTAAAATCTCTTACTCCTGACCGGCATTAGGATCGTACGAAACAAACATATTAATGTATAAGTTTCTTGAAAGACGAAGTACGAAAGGAAACAATGCAACTAATGTCAAGATAATTGCAATAAAGGCTTGTTCGATTGTGGCTCCAAAAAAGACAAACGAAACAATAAAAGCAGCAATTCCTACCGCAACATTTAATCCGTAACTAACATACATTGCGCCATAAAAGAAAGAAGGTTCAATTTGGTATTTGAATCCGCAATGGCTGCAATGTTCGTTCATTTTGAGAACTTTACTCAAATGAAGCGGATTTTTGTCTTCATACATGCTTTCTTTTTGGCATTTTGGACAACTTCCTGTTATAATGCTATTTAATTTGGAACCTCTTTTAAACATTTTAATGCTGATGTAATTTTAGAAATATTGTAAACTAAGAATTGATCTTTAATAAAAGCACTTATAATTTCAATTTTGAGTTTTTAGAATAAAATGTAAATATAGCAATAATGTTTGTTTTTTGCTCGGTCTTGTATTCTCATTAGTTTAAGATAAATCTTTGCCGTAATTTTTTGTTGGTAAATAATTTATTATGTAAAAATTAAATCAACGCAATTTTAATAGAATTGTACTTTAATTTGTTGATAATTTTTTTGCTTTTACGGTTTTCCTCATTATTAATGGTCTTCTTTTTCGTATTATTGTGCAAGTTAATTTTTTTAATATAAAATAGAATAATGGCAATAAATTTACAAAAAGGACAAAAAATTGATATAGGCCTGTCTAATATTACTGTTGGTTTAGGATGGGATCCAAATGAAGGAACTGGCCATGATTTTGATTTGGATGCTTCAGCCATTATGATTAATGCTGATAGAAAACTTTTAGGTGAAAGCTATTTTGTTTTTTATAATAATTTATCATCTCCAGATGGAGCTTTATTGCATACAGGTGACGATCCAACAGGAGGAAATAGTGATGGAGACGATGATGAAGCGATAAAGGTTGATTTAGCTAAAATTAACGATGCAATAGAAGAAATTCTTTTTGTAGTTACAATTGAAGATTTTGAGCGCAGAAAGCAAAACTTTGGTCAGGTCCGAAATTCTTATATTAGAATTGTTGACGATGCAAATGGTCAGGAGATTGCTAAATATGAATTAGGAGAAGATTTTTCTATTGAAACAGGTGTCGAATTCGGAAGATTATATAAGAGAAACGGTAACTGGAGATTTGAGGCTTCAGGAATTGGCTACAGAGCCGATTTAGGTTTCTTCTTGGAGAAATATTATTCGGGAGAAATAATTAAATAAACGAGATTCTTGAAAATAAATCATGAAAATTACAGCCATCTTTCTTTTGATTTGTGGCTGACATTAATAAAATCAAATCCAGAATTTAAACAAAAAAGAAATCTATTATTTAAGGATTTTTTTGAAATAGAGCATGGAATTGAAAGAGTAAATGAAGTCGTAAGATACTACGATGTTTTATGCAATAACATTAACGAAAAAACAGGATTAAATATTGATACGTACGAAATTTATTATTTAATTTTAGGAGCTTTAAATGTTGATTTTGATAAAAATGGTACAGATCGCTTAAAGGAGTTTTACAGCCATACAGAAGAACTATTTTTAAAATATAAGCCAGTTTTAATTTATTCTGATATCGAAAAGATGTTTAAAGAAGTGACCAATCAAGGTAAATCGATAAATATTTTGAGCAATACAGCATTTATTAAGGGGAAGGTTTTAAGAAAAATATTAGAACATTATGATCTGGCCGAATATTTAAAATTTCAGATATATTCTGATGAAGTCGGATTTTCAAAACCAAACACTGAAATTTTTAAATTGGTATTTGATGAAGTTAATAAATATAAAAAAATAGAAAAAAAGGATGTTTTGCATATTGGCGATAATAGTATTGCTGATTATAATGGAGCATTAAAATTTGGTTTTGATGCACATCTAATAAAGATATAAAAGTGAATATAAGCTATAGTTTACACAAAATTGCTGAAGAAGAAATCTGTCCTTTTAAAGAGGCAGAATACAGCCGATTTAAATTTGGAGATAAGTATTTTGCAGAGAAATTTGCAGAAGATCTTTTCGACGGATTTGTTGCTCAACATAAAGATTTAATTTTATCAAATAAAGACATTGTTATTTTACCAAGTCCTTATTTGTCTATTCCAACTGCATCCAACTTTTTGTGCTATTATTTTAAAAAAGAGCTAAACAGCTATTTGTTTAAAAATGGGAAAAAAGCTTGTATTGAATCTAAAATTTATAGAAATCAAACTTACGTAACAGATTACGGAAATTTAGATTTTGAACAAAGAGTAAAATTAATATCGAATGATACGTATTACATCGATCGTAATTTTATTGAGGGCAAACTATGCATTTTTGTAGACGATATTAAAATAACAGGCAGCCACGAGCATACAGTAAATAAAATTTTGAATCAGTATAATGTAAAAGGAGATTTTCTATTTGTTTACTACGCAGAATTGACTAATAAAGAGATTCATCCGAAAATAGAAAATCATTACAATTATTTTGCGGTTAAAAACGTACAAGACATTGTCTCTATTGTAAATAGTGAAGATTTTCAATACAATACGAGAATCGTAAAATATATATTAAGCCTTGATGACAAACAATTTGCTTATTTAATTTCTAATATTTCTAGAAAGAAAAGTAACGAATTATTTCATCTTGCAATTAGTAATAATTATCATCAGATTTTAGAATATCAAAACAATATTAACGTAATAAAAATAGATTAGATTATGGCTATTAATTTACAGAAAGGACAAAGAGAAAATATTAATGCACCAAAATTTACAATTGGTCTAGGATGGGATACAAACAACAGTAGTACAGGTTCTAGTTTCGATCTTGATGCTTCGGCTTTTATTGTTGGTGCTAACGGAAAAATATTATCCGATTCTCATTTTATCTTTTACAATAATCTAAAAGCTCCAGACGAATCTGTTATTCACACAGGAGATAATTTAACAGGGGATGGAGACGGTGATGATGAGCAAATTAAAATAGATTTAACTAAAATAAATCCCGCTGTAAAAGAAGTTTGTATCGTGGTTACAATTCATGATGCTCAAGAAAGAAGACAGAATTTTGGACAAGTGCGTAATTCATTCATTCGTATTGTAGATGATTCTAATAATACAGAAATGGTTAAATACGAATTGGAAGAAGATTTCTCTATCGAAACTGCAGTTGAATTTGGAAGAATTTACAATAAAGATGGACAGTGGAAATTTGAGGCAATGGGTGTTGGAATGAAAGGCGGATTGGAAGATTATTTAAATAAATATAACTAAGATATGGCAATTAATTTAGAAAAAGGACAACGTATTAATCTTGAAAAAAGCAATGGCTCAAAACTAGTAAACATTTGTGTAGGTGTGAATTGGGGAGCAATCGAGAAAAAAGGATTTTTTGGCACAAAAAAAGAAGCAGTAGATCTAGATGCTAGTTGTGCTGTTTATGACGACAAGAAAAATCATATTGATTCGGTAAACTTTAGAAAATTAATTTCTAATGATCGTGCAATTAAACACAGTGGAGATGATTTAACAGGAGATTTAAATGGTGACGACGGATTGGATAATGAAGTTATCACTTTAGATTTTTCTCAGTTAACGCCTTCTGCAAGTCATGTTGCGTTTTTTATAAACAGTTTTAGAGGTCAGGATTTTAAAGATATTCCTTTCGCATCTATCAGAATATACGAAGGTACTCCAACTAGAGTAACTCAAGAATTTGCGCGTTACGATGTTGCAAATGATGCTTCCTTTGCTGGAAACGTATCCATGATTTTAGGTGTTTTTTATAAAAGAAATGACGAATGGAAATTTAATGCAGTTGGAGTACCAACAAGCGATAAAAAATTAGAACAAACTATTGTTACAATTCAACAGAATCACTTATAAAAATCATGGAAAATCAATTAGTTACTCAGGAGAATACTGCTTTGATTGATAAAGATGGAAATGTGAACTTAGCTTCAATTACAGAAGCAGAAGTAAATAGTTATAAAAGCATTTCGAATCAATTGAATGAAAATGATGCCAATTCTATTCTGAATTATGGCGCTGAAATTCAAAATTCTATTGCTAAACAAAGTGATAATTTCTTAACGAATGTAAGAACTTATAATTCTGGCGAAGTAGGAGGTTTGATTAATGATTTATTAACCGAACTGAATTATATAGACGTTGAACAGTTAAATCAAAGTCCGTTTAAAAGATTCATTTCAAAAATTCCATTGCTTAATAAGTTTATTATTGACGTAAAAAAATTATTCCAGGAATACGACAGAATTACTGTAAATATTGATAAAATCAGTAATAAGGTAAAAGCAGGAATGATTAATTCTGTGAAAGATAACAGCGCACTTCAAACTATGTTTGATGGCAATGTGAATCTTATCAAAGAAATGGAAAAACACATTATTGCAGGACAAATTCGTTTTAAAGAATTAAATGAAGAGCTTGCTGTAATGGAAGCAAATAGCGCGCAATATCAGGATTATCAAATATCAGATAAAAGAACTTTCATCAATCGTTTAGACAAACGTCTTGCTGATATGAAGATTGTGCGTTTTATCATGCTTCAGTCCTTGGCACAAATTAGAGTGGTGCAAAACAATAACACTTCTATTGCAGAAAAAGCACAGTCTATATTGACTACAACAATGCCAGTTTGGAAAAACCAGCTTACACTTGCGGTAGCACTTCAAAGACAAAAACAAAATATAGAAGTACAAAGAAAAGTATCAGAAACAACAAATACTATTTTACAGAAAAATGCTGAAATGCTGAAACAAAATAGTATTGAAGTGGCTAAAGAAAACGAAAATACAGTCGTTTCTCTTGAAACACTTAAGATGACAACGAAATCTTTGATTGATACTTTGACAGAAGTGAAGCAAATTCATGAGCAAGGTGCAGAAACCAGAAGACAACTTGATGCCGGTTTACAAAGTCTAGAACAAGAATTGAAAAAAGGTGTTGTAAGCTAAGATTAATAAAAATTGAATGTTTGGAAATTAAATAAATGCAGGAGGAAGAGGAAAGATATCTTGAAATAATAAAAGAGAGTAATAGAAAATTAGTGGTTTTAGAATTGTTAGCCAATTTCTTTAATCACAAGGATCTTGTTGGAGTTTTGGTACGAACAAAAATCATTCACAAACTCTTCGAAAAAAATAGAATTTTAGATATTAATAAACTGGAACTTTTTCATATTCAATATACTAACAGTTTAATTGATTTGTTTCAAAAACTAAAAAAATCAAAAGAACAGCAGTATGTTTTAATTTCAGATGAGATTTATATTAACGAAGATATTTTAGCAAAATTAAAATCGGAAATCGGGGAGACAAAGCTTGCAAAACAGCTACAGCTTCATGCTCAAAATATGTCAAGAAAGATAGAAGAGCTCTATCAATTGTTTGTCACCGAAAAAGATGTTTTTTTCAATTGGAATGATTTGTTGACTTTCTCACAAAGCATTCAAGCAGAATATTATAGAGAAATTACTATTGATCAATACGAGAAGCTTTCGCAGTTTAATAAAAGTGTATATGAAAATGCACACGCAAGATTTGAAAGAAAGCTTTTAGGACGACTAAATATTTTAGGTTTTAAGATCAAATTTTGTTGCGGATTAGTTTGTAATAATGAGATTATAGAGGTTTATGAATTCAGGGATTCTAATGACAAATTTGTTTTTGTTGCTAACGAAAAATCATTCTATTTCTTAAATGAAGAAGCGGTAAAAGGAATTGATCTTTCTAAAAATGATTCTTCTAAACAAGTTATTATAAAAGGGCTGAAAAATAAAAATGCGGATCTAAAAAAGGAACTTAGTACAATAAAAACAACACTGCCTGAAAGTGTTTTAGAAGTGCTAAATGAATATCTAGAAAAAATTTCGTCTGTCGATTTTCTGGATGAATTACAAAATGTTGATGAACAGACTAATATTTTAAAAACAATGTTGAATATTAATATTAATTAAAAATAAAATGGCAATTAACTTAGAAAAGGGACAAAGACAAAGTATCGATGCTCCAAAATTTACTGTTGGATTAGGATGGGATAGTAATTCAAGCAACACAGGATCAAGTTTTGATTTGGATGCTTCAGTTTTTTTAGTTGGTGCAAATGGAAAAATTCCGAATGACAATCATTTTATTTATTACAATAACTTAAAATCACCTGACCAAGCAGTTACTCACGCAGGTGATAACTTAACAGGAGATGGTGACGGCGATGATGAAAAAGTATACATCGACTTATCTAAAATTTCTCCAGAAGTTCACGAAATCTGTTTTGTGGTTACCATTCACCATGCTGATACAAAAAGACAAAATTTTGGACAAATTAGAAATTCATTTATTAGAATTTTAGATCAAGCTAATGTTGAGTTAGTTAAGTATGAACTTGACGAAGATTTTTCTATAGAAACGGCTGTCGAATTTGGTAGAATTTACAAAAGAAACGAAGAGTGGAAATTTGAAGCTGTTGGTATTGGAATGAAAGGCGGTTTACAAGATTACTTAAATAAATATAATTAATTTTAAAACATTAACTCAAATGGCAATTAACTTAACCAAAGGTCAAAAAATTGATTTAAGAAAAACTAGTGGTGAAACATTAACCAACTTCTGTGTTGGAGTAAACTGGGGAGCTATTGAAACAAAAGGCTTTTTAGGATTATCAAAAAATGTAGTCGATATTGATTTAGATTTAAGCTGTGTATTAATCGATGATCAAAACAAACTATGCGATCATTTGTATTCCCCACTTTACAGAGTAGAGGTTTTACAACAATTTGGTTTGCCAAAAGGTAAATTGATAAGTGTAGATGGTGCATTGAAACATACTGGTGATGACCTTGCAGGTGATACGGGTGGTGACGATGGTTTAGATAATGAGATTATTACAGTTGACCTTTCTAAAGTTGATGCCAAAGTAAATCAGATATTTTTCTTTTTAAATAATGCAGGAAAAGAAGACTTTTCTCAAATTCCTTATGCAAAAATTAGAATGTATGAAGGAACTCCAACAAAAGTAGTTTCTGAATTTGCTTCGTATAATGTAGCCGCAGACCGTCAATACGTAAACAAGCGTTCTATCATTATGGGTAAATTGTACAAACGTAATGGAGAATGGAAATTCAGCGCAATTGGAGATCCAACAGACGATACTTTTTTAGGACAGACTATTCATAAAATAGTTCAATCTTACCTATAAATTGAAAACATTAATGGATTAGAGTTTCTCAGGTGATAGATCTGTTTATCAAGCTGAGAAACTTGTAATATTTTCATGCATTATTTCATTTTTAGTAGCGACTTTAAAAAGAAGCTCTAATATTTATAGCGCTTTTGAAACTCTAACCTATAATATTCCTGTATAAATCGTTATATCATGAGAAGACTGCCTGTATATTTACTTTTAGACACATCTGGTTCAATGACTGGCGAACCTATTGAAGCCGTTAAAAACGGTGTGCAAATGATGATCAGTTCGTTGCGACAAAATCCGCAAGCCATAGAAACTGCTTTTTTGAGTGTCATTACTTTTGACAGTACGGCACAGCAGATTATTCCATTAACCGATTTAGCATCTTTTCAAATGGTTGATTTAAAAGCGACTGGAGTTACAGCTTTAGGCGATGCTTTAAGATTGACCGCGCAGAAAATAGAAACTGAAGTTGCCAAAACAACAACAGAACAAAAAGGCGATTGGAAACCATTGGTTTTTATTATGACTGACGGAATTCCGACAGATAATTGGGAAAACGGTCTGGCAGAATTTAAAAAAGTAAAAACAGCTTTTACGGTTGCTTGTGCAGCGGGAGGCGGTGCAGATACCAGCGTTCTAAAACAAATTACCGATACTGTAGTAAGTTTAGAAAACGCAGATAGCGCCAGTATTGGCAAGTTTTTTCAATGGGTAACAGCTTCAATTGGTGTAACTTCTACAAAAATTGAAGATTTAGGCAGAGAATTTACCAATGTAAAAGAATTACCTCCGCCACCATCTGAATTAAACATTGTGGTTTAAATTCAGTAAAAAGACGGAGTTACAATACCGTTTTAATTGATAGTTCAGAATTCATTGTTTTACTAGTTTTTAAAAATTATTATGAGAAGACTACCAGTATATTTTTTGCTAGACACTTCGGGTTCAATGTACGGAGAGCCAATTCAAGCTTTGAATAATGCTTTGAGTGGTATGATTAATACATTGCGTTCAGATGCACAAGCATTAGATTCTCTTTGGATTAGTATTATAACCTACGACAGAGAAGTAAAAGAAATTGTACCCTTAACCGAATTGGTTCATTTTCAGCTTCCTGAAATAACTTGTCCGCAAAGTGGCCCGACCAATACGGGAGCAGGTTTAGATTTTGTAATTCAGAAAGTAAAAACAGAAGTTATAAAAGGATCTGCAACTTTAAAAGGCGACTGGAAACCATTATTATTTGTTTTTACAGACGGAAAACCATCAGATATTCAATTCTACAGAGAAAAAATTCAAGAAATTAAGGCCTTAAATTTTGGTGCAGTTGTAGGTTGTGCGGCCGGACATATGGCCAACGACAGTATTTTAAAGGAACTTACAGACAATGTTGTCCATTTAGATTCTGCTGATAGTTCTACTTTAAAACAATTTTTTAAATGGGTTTCTGAAACTATCGAACAAGGAAATAAAAGCCAGGGAACAGGAGAAAGTGTAACGCTTCCGCCACCGCCAAGCGAAATAACAGTTGTGATTTAATTAAAAAAAATGCTTGATATGCTATTTACATTTTCAAAAGTGCTTATACATGTTGCCACAGCAGTGGATGAAGCTTATTATGAAGGAAAAGAAAATGAGCTTGAAAATTTAGAGCAAACTTCAGATGAGATATTAGATACCATGAATATAGATAATATCAATATGTGTTACGGGACAACAGGTATTGAAGATTTCAATATTAAAAATGTAGAGCAGATCTTAAAGCAGAATTATATTAAAAAGGATTTTATTATCCACGATGTTATTGTTAGAAAAAGTTGTGCTTATTTAAAAGTGAAACATGATATACCTTTAAATGGAGGGAATAAATGTTATGGCGCTTGTTTCTCTATAAATTATATGCAACCAAATAACGGAATAGCAGTTTACGGCTATCCAACCAAAAATACCGCAGAAAGAGAGGCTTTTAAGGAAATAGCGAGCGAGATAATCAAGGCACTTTCATAATGTATACAATTAAAATTCTTATTGAAATTCTGATTATTGCATTATTTTTTTATTCCAAATTATTGCCATATAAAGATAAGCTTCATCCTCAGTTTAAATCGTATTTTGATTTTTTCAATAGTATATTTTCCCCCATATTAAATTTCCTGAAAACATTTGTAAAACCTGCCCAAGTCGGCGTTGGATTGGCAGTTGATATGACACAAATTATCCTTTTATTTATTTTTTTAATGCTATTAAAATTCCTTTAAAATGAGAAGATTACCAATATATTTTTTAATTGATATTTCAGAATCAATGGTTGGAGAACCTATTCAGCAAGTTGAAGAAGGTTTATCAACTATTATTCAGGCATTAAAAACAGATCCGCATGCTTTAGAAACGGTTTACGTTTCTATTATCGTTTTTGCAGGACAGCCAAAAACTTTAGTGCCGTTGCAGGAAATAGTGAGTTTTTATCCGCCTAAATTTCCAATCGGAAGTGGGACATCGCTTAGTAAAGGTTTAGGGCATTTAATGTATGAATTAAGAAATAATATTGTTAAAACGACTTATGAAGTAAAAGGAGATTGGAAACCAATTGTTTTCTTATTTACAGACGGAGTTCCGACAGACGATACGCAGGCAGCAATAAACGAATGGAAAAATAATTGGCAGCGAACTGCAAATTTAATTGCGGTTTCATTTGGAAACGAAACGGATACAAAATTATTAGGGCAGTTGACAGAAAACGTACTTCACTTTAAAAACACAAATGTACAATCGTACAAAGAATTTTTTAAATGGGTTACAGATTCTATTAAAACCAGCAGTATTAGCGTAGAAAATAATTCATCTGGTTTTGAATTGGCAAAATTAGATGGAGAAACGCTTTCTAAAATTGATTTGACAAAAGAAGAACCAAAAAAGCAATATGTAGATGATAATTATGTGGTTTTAAGCGGAAAATGTCAAAATACTAAGAGACCATATTTGATGAAATACCGCAAAAATATTGCGCCATCTATTTATGCTGGAATCGAATTGGCGTCAAAAAATTACAAATTAGTTGGCGCTTATCAAGTTGACAATAATTATTTTGAATTGGCTGATACTAGTAATTTCAATACAAAAGTAAATACAGAAGAATTGTTTGGTGCACCAACTTGTCCATGTTGCGGCAATCAAATTGCATTTGCAGTTTGTGTTTGCGAAAAAATACATTGTATTGGCGACGAGCAAATTAGTACATGCCCGTGGTGTAACAATCAAGGATCTTACGGTTATGGCGAAGGTGGTTTTGATGTAAACAGAACGCAAGGATAATACGTATGGAAGAGACCAAAAGATATCTTCAGTCTTTTTTATTCCAGAATAAAATCGATATTCCAAAAGGCAAACAATCGCTTTTTGAAGATTTTATCTCTAGTGAAAACAATATTGCAGCAGTAAAAATAATAAAAGAAAAACAGCAGATCATTATGCAAAATTGGAACTTAATAAATCGAATAGATGATATTACGAATCAATCTGTTTTTCTGCCAAACGGTACCGTAAATAAAGCATACCAAGCAAAAATTGATTTTATGCAATTGGCTTGGGATGATATTATTGCGTACGAAATGGAAAATTTAGAAGAAACTGGACTTTCATTTAATCGTGAAAATGAAGTGCTTTCGGGAAATCCGAAAATAAGCGGAGATTTAAAAATAAAAATGCTTTTTAAAATTGATGGCGAATCGGAAGAAACGCCTTTAAACGAAAAAGTTTTTACCATAATTATAAATCCTGACCCGAAATCACTTTGGAAAAATATCGAAAGTGATAAAAATGCTCCTTTTGCTAAAGAAGATAATGTAGCAGTCGTGAGTACTTTTTTAGATAAAAAAATTGTTGTTGCTTCCAAAAGAGGAAGAAGTCATGCTAATGTCGGTTCTTTTAGAGAAGACGATTTTGCATTCAAAAATTTTGGAACAAATGGCTGGAGTGTTTTGGCGGTTTCAGATGGAGCAGGCTCGGCAGCTTTGTCGAGAAAAGGTTCAAAATTAGCTTGCGATACTTTAATTGAGTATTTTGAAGAAAATCTAGATAAAGAAAATTTAAAAGAATTTGACGAGATTTTACTTCATCATTACCATAAAACAGATTTAGATTCATCCAAAAAAATAAGTCATTTTGGTTACAATACATTATCAAAAGCGGCTCATTTTGTTAATCAAAAGATTGAAGAATTTGCGGTGGCGAATAACGAAGAACTGAAAAAATTTCATGCAACTTTAATTTTTGCTTTAGTTAAAAAATATGATTTCGGATATGCCGTCTTAACTTTTGGAGTTGGCGATTGTCCGATTGGTTTGCTAAATAAAGATTTAACCGAAATTACATTGATGAATGTTATCGATGTCGGCGAATTTGGAGGTGGAACTCGATTTATTACCATGCCAGAAATTTTTCAAAGCGATAAACTTTCTTCACGTTTCGGCTTTAAATTAGTAGATGATTTCTCTTATTTAATGCTGATGACAGACGGAATTTACGATCCTAAATTTGTGGTCGAAGCCAATTTAGAAAAAATAGAAAAATGGAATGAATTTCTGTCTGATTTAAAAGGCAATAATGAAGACGGATCTAAAGTTGATTTTGAATATGAAAATGCAGATATTGCGACACAGCTTTCCACTTGGATGGACTTTTGGAGTCCAGGAAATCATGATGACAGAACGCTTGCTATAATTTACTAAATATGAGTACAGTTACAGTAAAATCAATAAACGACTCTACCAAAACATATCAATTTGTTGATAACGGAGAGCCGATGCGCGGTGGTGTAAAAGACGTTTATTTTAGTCCCGACAGAAAATATGTAGTCGCCATTTTTAGAGATAAATTAGACTTCAATCAGAAAGAAAGACTTCAAAAAATTACCAATAAATACTATTCTCAAATTCAAAATGGAGAAGCTGGAGATTATTATTTAAATGAAGTTTTCAGATGGCCAACGGACGTTATTGAATACAATGGTTTAACGGGAATTATTGTCCCTGTTTATAAGCCAAAATTCTTCTTTAAAAAAGGATATCAAACCAGTGAATTAATTCAAGGAAAAGAAAAGAACGGAAAATGGTTTGCAGGGCCAAAATTTAGAAATCCGCATTTTCCGTTACGTGTGGCAAGTTCTGAATTGGGCGATTGGTTAAGCTATTTTCAGGTTTGTGTAAATCTTTCTAGAGGCGTTAAAAAAATGCATGCCATGGGATTGGCTCATTCTGATTTATCATACAATAATGTGTTGATAGATCCGATAGAAAGATCGGCTTGTATGATAGATTTGGACGGATTGGTTGTGCCAGGATTATTTCCTGCAGAAGTAATTGGTACAGCCGAATTTATTGCGCCAGAAGTACTTTCGAGCAAACATTTAGATAAAAATGATCCGAACAGGAAATTGCCAAACAGATTAACTGATTTGCATGCGCTTCCAGTTTTGATTTATATGTTTCTATTGCATAGGCATCCGTTAAAAGGAGGGAAAGTCCACGACTTAGATACAGAAAAAGACGATTTATTGTCAATGGGCGAGAAAGCGATGTTTATCGAACATCCAACCGATGCTACAAATAGGCCAAAATTAAACCAAGTTTCTAAATGGGATTTGCCTTGGGCAGATATAACAAAATTGCCATACACCATAACGGGACCTTATTTGAAGACTCTGTTTGATAAAGTTTTTATAGACGGATTGCATAATCCGATGCAGCGACCAAACGCAGAAGAATGGGAAATAGCATTGTTAAAAACAACCGATTTAATGCAGAAATGTCATAATCCGACCTGCGACCAAAAATGGTATGTTTTTGATAATACAAATACTCCAAAATGCCCTTTTTGCGGTACTCCGCATCAAGGAACACTGCCTGTTTTAGATCTGTATTATCAGTTTCAAGAAACGACCTGGAAGCCCGAGAATCATCGATTAATGGTTTATAATGATCAATATTTGTTTCAATGGCATGTTAATCGTAATATTGCCAGAAATGAGAAATTAACACCGCAGCAAAAAGTGCCTGTTGGTTACTTTACTTTTTTTAATGGGAAGTGGGTTTTGGTCAATCAAAAACTGACTTCGCTAAAAGATTTAACCGAAGACAAAGAAGTTCCAATTGGTACAATGGTAGAACTTACACACGAAAAAAAAATACTGCTTTCTAACGAAGAGGGCGGAAGAGTCATTGTGGTAACAATGGCCAATACATAATTTAAAAATTAACCTAATTAATATCTAAAAATGAATCAACACCCAATCTTTTCGGAACATCCCGGTTTAATTATTGTTTTTGCGGTTGCAGTAGTGATTATGCTGTTGCTAGATTTAGGAATCTTCAACAAAAAAAGTCACGTCGTAACAAATAAAGAAGCTATAACTTGGTCATTAGTTTGGATCAGTTTAGCCATGATCTTTAGTGGTCTAGTGTATTATTTTGCAGGTGCAGCTAAATTCTATGAATTTCAATCGGCATATTGGATCGAGAAAGCGCTTTCTGTTGATAACCTTTTTGTATTCATATTAGTATTTAAATTTTTTGATGTTGCCAATAACAACAAACATAAAGTGTTGTTTTGGGGAATCATCGGAGCATTAGTTTTAAGAGCAATATTTATTTTCTCTGGTGCTTTCTTAATCGAATTGACGTATCTAAACAAACTTTTAGGACTTGCAGGATTAGAAGGATTCAAATATGACATTAACTTAATCATGACAGCTTTCGGATTGTTCTTGGTATATGCTGGGGTTAAATCTTGGTCTTCTGGAGACGATGACGATGATGAAGATTACAACAATACTAGAGGAGCTAGATTGATTAGAAAGTTCTTTAAAGTTAGCGATAAGTATGACGGAGATAAATTCTTTACATACGAAAATGGTAAAAAATTAGCAACTCCGCTTTTAGTAGTTGTAGCCGTAATTGAATTTACAGATTTACTGTTTGCAGTAGACTCTATTCCTGCGATTTTCGCCATTTCAAACGACCCGTTTATTCTTTATACCTCTAACATTTTTGCAATTTTAGGGCTTAGAGCATTGTTTTTCTTGTTAGACAACTTTATTCACTTGTTTAGTAAATTGCAATATGGTCTAGCTATTATCTTGTCATTTATCGGAATAAAAATGATTATTTCTCCATTCTACCATATTGAATCTATTTATTCTTTATTAGTAATTGGAGGTGTACTTTTAATTTCTGTTTTAGCTTCGATCTTAATGCCAGAGCCTAAAGAAGCTTAAAAAAGCATTCAATAATTTAAATTTTAAAAAACGGATTGAAAATCACATTAAATTTTCAATCCGTTTTTTGTTTTAGAATATGGTAAAAGCGATTGTTTTTCAGTATAAAAACTTCAATTAAAAGTTATACTTTTGCACTTTCAAAATTGTAAATGCCAAAGGTTTATTTACAGTTTGTTTTTTTATTAATAAAATAAAGGTTTTTCACAGCCTTTAGTTTTTACTCAAATTATGCTTAATATACACAATCTTTCCGTTTCTTTTGGAGGAACCTATTTATTTGAAGAAGTTACTTTTCGTTTAGGCGCCGGCGACCGCGTAGGTCTTGTTGGTAAAAACGGAGCGGGTAAATCTACAATGCTAAAAATGCTGGCAGGAGATTTTAAACCAGACTCAGGAGTTATTTCGCAAGAGAAAGATATCAGAATGGGTTTTCTACGTCAGGATATTGATTTTGAACAAGGAAGAACCGTTTTGGAAGAAGCGTATGAAGCTTTTACAGAGATTAAAGTTGTAGAGAAAAAACTGGAAGAAATCAATCATCAATTGGTTACTAGAACCGATTATGAAAGTGAAGAATACGGACAAATCATTGAAGATTTATCTGATTATACACATCGTTTTGAACTTCTTGGAGGTTACAATTATGTGGGAGACACAGAGAAAATTCTTTTAGGTCTTGGTTTTAAAAGAGAAGTTTTTAATAACCAAACAGAAACGTTCTCTGGAGGATGGAGAATGCGTATCGAATTGGCTAAATTATTATTACAATCCAACGATGTATTGCTTCTCGATGAGCCAACTAACCACTTAGATATCGAAAGTATCATTTGGTTAGAGAATTTCCTTCGTAATTATCCTGGAGTTGTCGTAATTGTATCGCACGATAAAATGTTCTTGGATAATGTAACGAATAGAACAATCGAAATTTCGTTAGGAAAAGCATACGATTTTAATAAGCCATATTCTCAATATTTAGAGTTACGTCATGAAATTCGCGAAAAGCAATTGGCTACTCAAAAGAATCAGCAGAAAAAGATTGAGGAAACAGAAAAATTAATCGAGAAATTCCGTGCAAAGGCTTCAAAAGCTTCGATGGCGCAATCGCTGATTAAAAAATTAGATAAAGTTGAAAGAATCGAAGTTGATGAAGATGATAATTCGGTAATGAACATCTCGTTTCCAGTTTCTAAAGAGCCGGGAAAAGTTGTTATTGAAGCTGAACACGTAACAAAATCTTACGGCGACAAAACGATTCTTAAAGATATAAGTTTACTGGTTGAAAGAGGAAGTAAGATTGCTTTTGTTGGACAAAACGGGCAAGGAAAATCGACTTTCATCAAGGCTCTTGTAAACGAATTTGAATATGAAGGAAATATCAAATTAGGACACAATGTTCAGTTAGGGTATTTTGCTCAAAATCAGGCGGAATATTTAGACGGAGAAATTACTTTGCTTCAAACAATGGAAGATGCTGCAACTGACACAAATCGTATGAAAGTACGTGATATGTTAGGTTCGTTTTTATTTCGTGGAGATGATGTTGAGAAAAAAGTGAAAGTACTTTCTGGAGGTGAACGTAACCGTTTGGCACTTTGTAAATTGTTGTTACAGCCAATTAACGTCTTGCTGATGGATGAGCCTACGAATCACTTAGATATTAAATCTAAAAACGTTTTAAAAGCAGCACTTCAAAAATTTGGCGGAACTTTATTATTGGTTTCTCACGACAGGGATTTTCTTCAAGGAATGTCAAATATCGTTTACGAATTTAAAGACCAAAAAATCAAAGAATATTTAGGTGATATCAACTTTTTCTTAGAACAGCGTAATTTGGAAAACATGCGTGAGGTTGAGAAAAAAGATGTGGTGAAAAATGCTCCAGCCGCAAAAGAAAAAGAAGCGAGTAAATTATCTTACGAAGATCAGAAGAAAGGAAAAACCCTTCAGAACAAATTAAGCAAAATCGAAAGCCAGATTCAGCAATTGGAAAAACAAATTCAGCACGACGATAAAATGTTGGAAACCAATTATGACAAGCATATCGAAGATGCCTCATTCTTTACTGCTTACAATAAAAAGAAAGAAGATTTGGAGCAATTATTAATTGACTGGGAAGTTGTTTCAGAAGAGATTGATGGGTTGAATGCTTAATTTTTTTGTTTCAGGTTTCAAGTTTCATCTTGACGAGTAAATTTAACCGCAAGGCACGCTAAGTTTTTTGTAGTTTGCATTTACAATTTACAAAGTTCGCAAAGCTTTATCAATAGATAGCTTTGCGAACTTTGCGTTTTACAAAACTTGAAACTTGAAACTTGAAACTTGAAACTTGAAACTTGAAACAAACTACTTAATAATCCCTATCGATCTAGAATGTTCAATCGCTTTACTGCTATCTTTAAAATAACAAACCGAGACATTCAGGCTTTCTAAATTCTTCAAAATTTTATTTACTTCTTTTTTTGGAGCTTTACCAGTTTGTCTAATGTAAACTGCAATTACAGTAACAGGGAAAATTTTGCATATTCTTTCATATAGAATAGGATCGTGCTGCGAGTCATCGCCCATTAAAACATATTTTAAAGTTGGGTAGAACTCCACAACATGCTTTATTTTTTCGTATTTATGATCGTGATTTCCTCTTCCGCTCATGAAGAAATCTGTGACTCCTCTTTTGATGTCTTTTAAGAGAAAAACGGCTTTAGGGAGTTTGTGAATTCGGGTGAATTTAGCAATAAATCGGTATAAATTCCATTCGCTGCTAGAGATGTAGAAAAAAGCATTTCCTTCTTCAGGGTTTTCTCTTCCGGACTGGCTCAATGCTTGATAATGTGAAACTACATCTTTAAAAACTTTTCGGTCGTTTACATTTTTAAAAAGTAAGATGTAAATTTTAAGGAATAAATTTTTAGTATGAGAGATTAGAAAAGTGTCATCAATATCAGAGATGATTCCGAGTTTTCCTTTATGAGGTCTAATAAAACTGCCTTTGCAAGTTGTGGTTTCGTCTTTATATTTTAAGCTCACTTCGTAAGGCATCCATCCAAAATGGGTTTCTTTTTCTAATGGAATGCAAAAATTGAAAAAGCCATCATCTAATGTTTTAGTGTGGATGACTTCGCCATTGTAGTGAAGATAAACATCAAAATTTTTAATGGTTTTTATTCTGAACAGTCGGAGTATCGAGGTGGCATTTTTTAATTTTCTTTTCTCAAAATCGTATTTGTTTTCTCTTTTTAAAACATGCCCCATTACAATTAACTCTTGCTCATTTGCATAACCGCGATATAATTGTAGAATTGGTTTCATTAATTACGTATATTTATGTAACTGTAAATTACTTAATTTAATTGGTTTTAAAAATAAAATTTTGAAAAAGAATATTCTATTTGTTGTAAATCCTATCTCGGGAGATTTGGATAAATCAGATCTGATTGATGCTGTTGAAGAGTTTGCAGCAACCAATCATTTCGATTTGGAAGTCTACGAAACTACGGGAAAAAATGATCTAAGAGCGATACAATCTTTATATAATGAATCTAAGCCAGAGCGCATTATTGTTGCAGGAGGCGACGGAACGATAAAAATGGTGGCCGAAGCGGTAGAAAAGCAAGATGTTGTAATCGGGATTTTGCCTGCAGGTTCTGCAAACGGACTTTCGGTAGACTTGAATCTTCCTGATGGAATAGAGGAGAACCTTAAAATAGCGTTTCTACACCATTATATTGAAATGGATATGATTTGTATTAACGGAAAAAAAAGCATCCATTTAAGCGATATCGGATTAAATGCCAATTTGGTTAAAAATTATGAAGAAAGTGATGTGCGTGGTTTTTGGGGGTATGCATTGCAAGCTTTCACAACGCTCAAAGAATCTGAAGAACCTTTTGTTGCTACCATTTCGGCAAATAACAAAACGGTAGAGCATGTAGCAAGAATGATTGTCATTGCCAATTCGCAGAAATATGGAACTGGAGTTGTAATTAATCCAAATGGTGCTATGAATGACGGTAAGTTTGAGCTCGTAATTTTAAAGAGTCTCGACCTGCTTTTGATCGGAAAAATAATTACCGGAAATATGCCAATTGATTCTGATGATATTGTGATTATTTCAACCGATAAGGCTGAAATAAAAACGGATTATCCTGTTAATTTTCAAATTGATGGAGAATATTGTGGTGCCCAGACTTCTTTAGAAATTCATATCCTGCATAAGCAAATGAAAATTGCGGTACCGTAGGTTTTGATTGATTTTTATTAGGGAAATACTGGTGTCGCTCCGCTGGAGCTTTTAGCACTTTAGGGCAAACATTTCTATAAATATTTCGCTCTTCCAGAGCTCAAAAAAAAAGCTTCTTGAGGAGCAAAGTATATATAGAAAAATTAGTCTATAATATTTTGCTCTTCCAAAGCAAGCTCTGGAGGAGCGAAATATTTATAGTTTAAATTGAACATGCAAATGAAAAGCTCCAGCGGAGCGACACATTTTTTATTTAAACGGATTACGTTCCTGCCATTCTGTTTTTGGTTCTAAATAATTGAAAAACCTTGAAATGTTATGGTTAATCAATGCATTGCTATGTGTGATTAAACCATACATTTTAACTGGTTTTGCCCCGACAGAACTTTTAATTTCAAGAGCTGTTCTGGCAAAAACAATTTCTTTGAAACCTTTCTTAATAGAATAAGCGATCATGTCGTAGAGCATATTTAAGTACAGCATTTTTTCGCGTTGAACACTTTCGTCATAGCCTAAAAAATACGTATCCATTACATCGCCATTTTTGATTAAAGTGTTGAAACCGATTAGTTTTTCGTCTAAAAAATAGCCATAGAGAAGAAAGTTGTCTCCCATGATTTCTTTGAAAAAGCTGAAATGATTTCTCGCCAGAAAAAAGGTATTGAAAGGTGCATTTTTTGCAACATGAAAATACAAATCGTAAATCACATCTTCATATTGTTTAATGTCGGAAAGAGTCATTTGCTGTTTTACAATTCCTTCCGATTTTTTCCGCGCACGTTTATATTGGTCGCGATATTTTTTTAATAAAGCATCAATGTAATCTTGTTCGGTTTTCCAATTTTCATTGATTTCAAAAATCATATTCGGTTGTGTCGAAAATGTGTAGTTGTTTTTGAATTCTGCCTGAAGCGGTTCGATTTCTTTTGCTGTAAAATCTTTTATGCTCGTTATATGAACTTTTCTTCCGCTTTCTTTCAAATCTTTTTTAAGCTGATTGATAGCCTTATGAAGTGTTTTAATCGCTTTGGATTCTTTGATGGTCTTGTCAAAAACAAAAGCATTTTGTCCTGTAAGCATGTTGTTGCCAACAAATAAAACGTGCGAAGCAAAATTCTTTAATGCAAAATTACGCACCGAAGTTTTTAAGCATTTATCACGCTCTCCAAAAGATTCGAGTTTTTCTGCAAATAAGAATTGCGTTAGCACAATTCCGATTAGTTTTTTTTCTTCAAAAAGCCCGATAAAATGGCAAGTCATATTTACTGGACAAGAATTTTCCAGTACTTCGAGATATTCTCGTGTCAAAAAAATGTTATTTGCTGCAAGCGAGTTCCATTCTAAAGGCAGTAATGATGCGCTTTTGTAAATCTGGAAAGAATATGTTGTATTCAAAAGAGTGAGCTAATTTCTTCAAAATTAGATAATATTTATAATAACTAATGGGGTTTAAGTTATTATTAAGAAAAACCCATTTGAAATAAATTTTTCAAACGGGTTTTTTATAAATGATATTAAGCAAATCCGCAGATGATTCCGCCCATAAGAGTCAGAGTAAGAATCCAGTATCCGCTATGGATGAAAATATATTTCCAAGATTTTCTCTCAAACAAACCGTTGATTCCAATTAATGGAAAAGCAAAAAATAGTCCCGACATAAATCCGTGAAGTGCCCCATGTTTAAAAGTCCTGTAAGCCATTCCGTAATCTGCCATAAAAGCAGCAAATGAAGGTTTTGCACTGTCAATTAATGGTGGTCCGCCAACCATTCCGATTGCGCCAGACTGATGAATGGTCAGAGACATTAAAGTCATTGTAATCATGAGAGAAAAAATATACGTTAGTCCGAAGATTTTAAGCATATTTCCCTTTTTTAACTCTTCTTGAGTAAGATTATTTTCTTTCATCCAGATTGTTCCGAATACTTTTGGGCTATACCAGATAAAACCAGTTACGAGTGTGACAATTGCTGCAAGGAATAAAGCAACGAAGTTAATTTGCATAATGTGAGGTTTTTAGAATTAGTTGATCAAATGTAATCAAAAAAAATGCAGATTCTGAAAAATAATAAAAGCAGCTTAAATCTTACGGTTAAAATTTTTTTCAACAGTTTGCCGATATTTGGTGTATTATAACTGTGAATTGCATAATTTTACGCGAGTAACAAATCCCAAATCTGTTATGAAAATTTTAATTACTCTTTCTTTATTATTTGCTTTTTCGCTAAACGTTTTGGCAGATACCATTTCGGATAAAGAAAAAGAAGCGCTTATAAAATTGTATCATGCAACAAATGGTTTGCAATGGAAAAACAAATGGGACTTAAGTCTGTCTGTTTCTACTTGGTACGGTGTTAAAGCCGAAAACGGAAAAGTGGTCGCGCTCAATTTGGCAGATAATAATCTGCAGGGAGAATTGCCTGAAGCTTTTTACGATCTTGTGAATTTAGAATCGCTGAATCTGGAAAAAAATAAAATTGAAGGAAGTTTGTCTTCTGCCATTTTTAATCTGAAAGAATTGGAAGTGCTTAATATTGCCGATAATAAATTGTCAGGTACAATTCCATCTTCGATTTGCCAGTTGACTAAATTGAAAGATTTGGAGCTTTTTATGAATAAGATCTCTGGAGAGCTTCCGTTGGAGATTGGAAAACTAAATCAGTTAGAAATTTTAGCGGTTTGCAATAATGAATTAAACGGAAAACTGCCTGTTTCGATTTATAAAATTTCTGGTCTAAAAGTATTGCTGCTGAATAATAATAAGCTGTCGGGAAATTTGACAAATGAAATTATTAATTGGAATGTATTAGAAAATTTTAGTTTATTTGACAATGAATTTTCAGGCGCAATTCCGCAAGAAATTGAAAAGCTTAACAAGCTAGAAGAATTGAATCTTTCGTATAATAAATTTACAGGCGAAGTTTCAAAAAAGACAGCACTATTAGATGCTTTGAATATGACCATGATGGACGAAAATGGAAATCCGTTTTTATTAGAAATAAACCAAGAAAATAAATTACAATAATTACCCAAAATTAATCGATGCTTATGAATGAATTTTACACTCGTTAAACAAGTTGATTAAATATATTTAGTTAATTGCCAAAACCGTAATTCGTTACGGTTTTGTGGTTTCTAGAGGTTTCGTCTTTTTGAAAAAATAACATTTAATTTAGAATTGAATTCTTTATGTTTGCCTAAATTTTTATAACTTTAATATAAGTATCCGGAGAACCAAAAACCGATTAACCAACGGCATTACTAATCACTTAATAAGAAGAAATTATGACGCTACAATATCAAGGAGAACAGTACGGAAAACCAACCACTTTTACAATTAGAATTATTGGTAATAACTTATCAAAAAGCAGTTCAAACTATCAGATTGATCTTTTGGTAGGAGATAAAAAACTGCCGACTTTTACAAGTGAAATTCACCAAAGTCTTTCTAATTGTTTAAAAGAAATTTACTTGTTTAGAAAATATAACGGAATCACATTCAATGAATCATCAGAGAAAATAGTTTCGCTTTATGTTGCTTATGATAAAGTTTTGTACAACTATAATAAATATGCTTTGTTTAGAGCATAGATTTTTCTCAAGAGAATAAAAAAAGACCATTTGAAAAAATGGTCTTTTTTTTATTTTAAAAGCAGTAAGCTATTATCGAATTATCTTTAAATAAGCGCTGTAAGGATCGTCTTTAAGAGAAGTACGCATATAGTATACGTTTTCGTCTTTTTCTTTTAAATCAAACTGAATTAAGCCTGCGTCGCAATAATAATAAAGTAGGTTATCATCAGCAGGAAATTCTATATTGGAAATTGGCAGTGTAGTTAATTTTTCTTCAAAAGCGATTTCTCCGTTTGATAAGTCTAGTTCAAAAAGTTTCTTTTTACGGGTATATCCCCAAAGATTGTCCACTTCTTTAACAATGTATTCTACATTGTCTCCTTTAAAATCTGTTTTCCAAAGCTGAGTTCCTGTTTTAGAATCAACAGCGTATATCGAAGAAGTTTCAGAGCCTTGCGCTGCAAAATATAGTTTTTTGTCATGGCATACTATGCGCTCCTTTACGTTGTTTTGGTTTTCGTCTATTTTAAACTGCCACAAAACATCAAGACTGTTTGGTTTTAGAGCATACAGCCAATTTTTATCGCCTGCTATAAAAACACTTTCGCCATCTGTAACTGGTTTTCCGGTCATGGTTTCATCAAAGCTTTTTTGGTAAAGCAATTTTCCTGTATTAGCTTCAAAACAGTACACATTGTTTGCGCTTTGGGTAAAGATCTTATTGTCGAAAAAAAGTGGCTCAATATCGTTGTTTGGAGTGTCTAATTTGTAGTTCCAAGCCAAGCTTCCATCTTTTAAATCTAAAGCGTATAAATTACTGCTCTGATTTTGATTTTGAGCCGTAATAAATAATTTTCCGTTAGCTATTATCGGAGTTTGGTCTTTTAGAACAATCTGGTCTGTAATGTTTCCTATTCTAGATTTCCAGAAAATGGTTCCCGTTCCATTATCTACAGCATAAATTTCCCCATTAATAAACGGAATATACACAACTCCGTCATGAATGGTTATTTTGTTGGCGCACATCTCTGTGTGGGCGTCTGAAGCTTTTACTGTCCAAACAATGCTTTCGACTTCTAAATCCCATGAAAAAAGCGAACCATCGTAATCGTAAATTAAAATTGAGGTATCGTCGAGAGAAATCTTTTTAATCGGTTTTAGAGATTTATTAGTAACAGCTTCTTCGGCAGGTAATTTGCTGTTGGTGTAGTTGGTTTTGCTGGCTGGCGCTTGTCCAGACATATTTGCAAAGGCGAATACAAATAAAAGGGCTATTAATTTGTGTTTCATTTTAAGATTTGGGTTGATTTTTTGATTGTGTTTGTAATCTGAAATTACTTCATTCATAACTTCTTGTTTGCTTTGTTATTGTGTTTGCTGTATTTGTGTCTTTATTAATTGCCAATTTGTAGGTTTTGTCCGCTTTTAATACTGTTCTCAAATCCTCAAACATTTAAAGAAGTAAATATAAACAAAAAAAGCTCCAGATTTCTCTGAAGCTTTTGTCTTAGTAAGTAGTCCGTGGGGGAATCGAACCCCCCTTACCAGGATGAAAACCTGGCGTCCTAACCGATAGACGAACGGACCTGCTTTGCTATTGCGGGTGCAAAAGTGCAACTATTTTTGAGATGTACAAAGCTTTTTGAGAAAAAATTTTAATTTTTTTTTGATGGAAAACCATTTTGGACGATCAGTATTGGCATGTTAATCGAGTTAGTGGTTTTGTATTTATTTGATTAATAAATTGTTGTTATGAGTTTATGTGGGCGAAATGTTTGTTTCTTAAGTAAAAAATAATTTTTAGAAATATTGAATGATTTTATTTTTGAAGGAATATTTTTACGTGTTTTTTAATAGAAGAGTTAAGTGAAAAAACTCCAGATTTCTCTGAAGCTTCGTCTTAATAATAGTTTTTTGAAGAACTTTTAGTTTGCAAAAGCTTAAAACTTTATAAAACGGAACTCATTTTTTTACTATTTCTATATTCCTTGGGTGTCTGGCCGGTAACTTTTTTAAAAGCGTTGTAAAAAGTCGTTTTTGAAGTAAATCCAGATTCCAATCCCATGGTTAGCAAATTGTAATTTTCAAATTCAGCATTTAAAATCATCTCTTTTACGGCTTCGACACGATATTGATTAATGTAATTGGCAAAGTTGTCTTCTGTGATCGCATTTACAATTTGTGAAAGATACCCCGTGCTTATACCTAATTTTTCGGCAACTTTCTCTCTGTTTAATGTACTGTCAGTATAGATATGATGTTCTTTGCAAAGAAGTTCCAGTTTTTGAAAATGAAGATTGTCACCGTTTATTGATTCTTTGTTTTCTTCTTTAGGATTATTTTCTGCAATTGAAAACGAGGTGTCATCTGCAATTGCTAAATCTTTATTTAGAAAATTGTAAATGCTGTCTTTGTCTTTGGCAAGTTTGTATTTGTAAATGCCGTAATAAGAGGTCCAGTGGATTAAAAATGTTCCAAATAAAGCTAGAATTCTCATCGTTGCCGAAATGTCAAATTCGAAAAACAAAGCTATAAGGATGGTAATAACCCACGAAAATAATAAGGTAGAAACTAGGCTTAATAATATAAGTACCCATTTTTTTTCCTGTTTATCTTTTAAGTGCTTTATCATAAAATAAGAATAAAGCAACACGAAGGGGATAAATGTAAGAGCCAAAATAAGTGCAATCTGATTTAATACATCTATTATATCGAGGCCTAATTGAGGAATTTTATATAAACCTGCTACAGCATCGAGATCGTATGTAATATTAAGAACAGCCGAAAACGCAAATGGAATGAAAAATAAAATTATCTTTTGTCTGCTTTTCACAGCATCATCAACTCGATTTATAATAAATAAAAAGATGAAAACAGGCAAAAGAAAAGCAGTTTCAACATCGTCAAAAAAGCGCAAAAATGGAAAACTTGTATAAGTGTTTGCAATTTCGAAAACCAGATTCAGTAAAAGCAACGAAAGTGTGAATATCGAATAGGCCAGATATTTATTTGATTGACTATTGAATAAGGAAGACTTTAAAATGATTAAGCCTAATACTATTCCTTGAAAAATTGCAATATTTAGAAGTGTTGTATAAATCAAGTTTTTAGTATAAAATTGTTTTTTGGATTCGGCTTTTTGGTTATTCTTGGCAATCGCAATAATTAGTTATTTGTAAAAATATAGCTTATTTCATACGAATTGACAAGGCGAATTTATAGTAATGAAAATGATTTTCTAAATGGATTAAGAAATGATTAACTAAAATGATTTCTGTACAAATCAAACCGAAAAAATTTTCTATAATTAGCTGATTTAGAAAGAATTTTTGAGAGATATTTTGAATTTCCGTCTTCTAAAACTGAAGGTTCATGAGTTCGGATTTCTCCAGTGTTAAGGTTTTGAAACCTCGTCATTTTGCAATTCGTATAGTTTTGGACAATGATAATCAACTTAATCATCTCAAATTATATGAAATTAAATCGTCTCTTGTTTAGTGCCGCGATTTTGTCTGCGGTATCTGTTCAATCTCAAACCACGCAAAAAAGGAATCAGCTCGAGTTTTCTGTTGGAAATAATTGGGGGTATTTGAAAAATCTCGAATTTGCTCCTGTAGCAACGTATGATTATGAGGGTTTGGTGTATAAATTAAACTATACGCGTACCAGTAAAAATGATAATTTGTTTGAAGTAAATCTAGACTATCTATCATCAAACCTAAAAACAGATAGGCTGTCCAATCTCAACACAGATTATTACAAAGGCGGAATCAACTTTTCGTATCTAAAAAAAGTGTACGACAAAAATAGATTTACAATACATGCAGGATTGCAATCGCGAACTTTTTTGGCTGCTTATCATGATGGAGATTACATTACGTTTCATCAGGAATTTGGAATTGCAGGCAGATTCAGTTATCAGATAAATGAAAAACACTATTTATCTTCAAAATTAACCCTTCCTGTTGTGCTTTTTCGTGTTACCAATGCCGAAGGTAAATTTTACACTTTAGATAATTATCAGAGTGTATTTTGGGATTTAGAATATGGTTACAAACTTTCCAATCATTTTGACGTAAAGGCAACTTATAACTTTAATTATTCTCGACTTCAAATTCCAAGTGCTTATAGAGAATTACAGCATCAATTAAATCTTGGCATTAACTATAAATTCTAAATCATGAAATATATTAAAACTGCAGTTTACGTTTTTATGTTCACATCTTCTTTTTCACTGCTATCTTGTGCAGATATGCTAATGGGAGACGAAGGAAAAAACGATGAAGAAATCTATTTAAATTACAAAACCAAAACCGTATTAGAACTGCCTTTTGAAGACGACTGGTATATTGCTGCAGGCGGAAAATCGCTAGAAGAAAATCATCATTTTACGCCTAATCGCCACCAGAGATATGCTCTTGATATAGTTCAAGTAATAAACAATAGCGGTAGAACAGGAGACGGAACCAAAAATGAAGATTATTATTGTTTTGGCAAACGCTTGAATGCTCCTGGTGACGGAAAAATTATTGCGATGGAGAATGCCATAGAAGACAATGTTCCTGGAGTTAAAAACACAAAACAAACATTGGGCAATTACATTGTAATTGATCATTTGAATGGAGAATATTCCTTTATGCTTCATTTTAAAAAGAACTCCATAATAGTTGCAGTAGGAGATACTGTAGTGAGAGGACAGCAAGTAGGCTTGGCGGGAAACAGCGGTTATTCTACTGGGCCACATTTGCATTATCATTTGCAGACAACTCCATCGCTGGCAACAGGTGTTGGTATTCCGATGCAATTTGTGAACTACTATACTAACGATGTTTTTACAGAAAGAGGCGAACCTCGTACAGGTCAGACAGTAAGGAAAAATTGAGAACTACCATTCAATAAATTAAAGTATTCTTGGAATTTAAAGTTAATAATTAAATAAAAGTTGAAAAAATGAGGTAAACCGTAAAAAATCAATCTTAAAATAAAGTATATTCGTACATTGTTTTTCGATTTTACATTTATTTATTATTAAATATAGAAAACATTCTGCGCGAGGATAGACAAAAATCTCAAGTGTCTTTAAATGATTGGGGTATTAACTGAATCTTAAAAACTTTATCATTATGTTTAAGAAAATTTTAAAATTGGAAGGAGCTCAAGAATTAACTAAAAATGAGCTAAAAGCAGTAAAAGGGGGAGTGACAGAAGTTTGCGCTAAAGCACTTATAAGTGGAGAAGCAATCTTGAAAAATGGAGCGGCGTGCCCTCCAGAATATCCTCTAGCAGGTGGAGGTTGTTGCTTCTCATTGTAGTAGTTCATTTTATAAAAAAAATAACTAATGCTCTTACTCTGTTGATTGTGTAAATGATATGCAATCTTAGATAATAGATTTATATTCTTAAGAAGAGAGAAACTTGTGTTCTCTCTTTTTTTTATAATCGAAAGAATAAAGTATTAACTAACTTCTTGCTAAAATTAAATCTATGTTAAAAGAGCAACTTCATGTCAATATTAATTTGAAATTTGTGAAATGTCTAATTAACAACGAGATAATATGGAAGGTCAAATTATAGAATTGGAAAAAAAATACTGGGAAGGTGTTCAAAATCATGATTATGAGACGGTAAACAATCTGACGATGTTTCCTTGCATAGTGGCAGGAAAAAATGGTGTTCAGAGTATTAGCGAGACCGAGTTTAAAAAAATGTTCGATTCTGGGCAAACCAATAAAATAAAAGTGCTGAACATCTATGATGTAAAAGAAAAACTAATTGCCGAAAATACTGCGGTAATAGGATATCGTCTCGATTTTGAGATAGTAGATCAAAGTCAAAAAGAACCTATAAAGTGTGTTTGCACTTCTACCTGGATTAAAGAAAACAGCAAGTGGTTATGCCTGATGCATACTGAAACAGAATTGGAAAAGAATTAGTTGTCTGAAGCATCACAATTGTTGATGTAAAAAATATAGAAACCAAAAAAAGCTTCAGAGAAATCTGGGGCTTTTTTTTATTTAGTAACTCTTTCAGGACAATCTAGAATTATTATATTTGATAATAATGCGTAAGATAAACTTAAAAAAAATGCAGACAATAAGACAACGCAGATTGTTTAAAAAAATAGAATACAATATCCTTGAAAATAAATTACATTATAAAACATCTTACCTAGGAGGTGAAAGTGAAGGTTTGGTTGCTTTTGAGAATTTGTCAAAAGAAAAAACTACTCATAAAGCAACAAATAATATCATTTTACTAATGTCTTTGTTTTTTTTCATGCTTGGAGGAATGTCTTTTTCTTTTCGAAATGATAAAGGTGTAGATCCTGAAATGTGGATTGCATTTGTATTACTTGGAATAGTTTTATTTGCTATTTATGTTTTTATGAATGAGAATTCGTGGAGAATAAGAACTTATAGCAATGGTTTTCTCTTTTTATTAAAGAAAAGTCCTAATGAGAATACTGTAAACGAATTTATATCAAAATTATTTACTGAACGAGATAAGTATTTAAGAGAACAATATCTAAGTTTAGATTCTAATTTGAGTTACGAAACTCAATTGAATGATTTGAAGTGGTTAAGAAATATTGAAGCAATTTCAAATCAAGAATTTAATAAATATCATTCCGATCTTAAATTGCTTTATGCGCCTAAAATTGGAAAGATTGGTTTTGATAGATAAAATTTTTAAAATAGATTTTATAAAAGTGGCAATACAACAAATTAAAGTCTCGTTGACAGGTGGTGAATCCAATTTTTATAAACTATGAAAATAAAAGTTTATTCCCCTTTAAATCCTTTACTTAAAAAATACATAGAGTGTATTTATATACTCACGCATACATCTGAAGAAAAACCTGCCCAATACATAACCTTTCCATCTATTTTTACCATTGTGTCAATAAGTGAAAAATCAAAAACTATTAATAAAGGAAATAAGTTAATAATTGGGCAATGCGATGACAATAAGATTGAAACAAATTTGGTGTCTAATTTCAATAAGCCGGTTTATGTCCAATACGAAGGAGAAATAAAAGAAATTACTATCTATTTTAAGCCGTTAGCTATTAATTCATTTTTGGAGCATGAATTGAGCCACTATAATAGCTCAAATTTTTCTGAATTTTCACCTTTTGAAGATTATAGAAAAGCTATGATGGAAGTTCTTTCCTTGCAAAATGATACCGAAAAAATTCAAGCTGTTGAAAGTTATTGGTTATCCAAATTAATAGGGTTTCAGCATGATTTTCTTGAAACTATTTTGTCTGAAATTATGTGTGAAGAAAACGATGCTTTAACAATTACAGAACTATGCAAAAAAAATGCTATTTCACGTACCACGCTAAACAAACACTTTGGCAGGCATATCTGCAAAACTCCATCTCAATTCAAAAAGATACTAAGATTTCGAAATGCGGTTAATAAATACTCATCAAACAATACAAGAAACAGCTTAACGGATATTGCATATAGTGTTGATTATTTTGACCAATCCCATATGATAAGAGAATTCAAATCATTGACAGGGTTCTCTCCTAAAGTTTTTTTTGAAAAAACGACTGCGCTAGAAAGAAAACAATTACACTGGCTGTTTTTATAGGTTTACATTTATACAATTTTTCGTTTTATGGTTAAAGTAGTTTTGTTCCTTTAATTATAAAAATGATACCATATGACAACCCGTCAAATATATTTTATTACATCGATCTTCTTTATAGCGCTTTTGCAACCTATTGCGGTCAAATCACAAAATTTGGAAAGTGTAGTTTATCCGATAAGATCTCACTTAAAAAATCTTGAAAAAGAAAATAACTTAAGTGGGGTTGTTCTTATTGCAAAAAATGGCAAACCAATATATAGGGAAGCATTTGGTTTTGCCAATTTGCCAGACAGTATAAAAAATAAGCCAGACACAAAGTTTAACTTAGCTTCTATAAACAAGATTTTTACAGCAATAGCAATCATGCAATTGGTAGAATCTGGCAAAATTTCGCTTCAAGACAAAGTAGGTAAATATCTTGCAGATTATCCCAATAAAACTGTTGCCGACTCTGTAACAATCCACCAATTGTTAACGCACACTTCAGGAATGAACAGTTTTTGGGAGGAATACGACAGGCTTGCAAAAGAAAAATTCAAAACGGTTTCTGATTACCTTCCGTTGTTTGTTAATAAAAAACTAGCCTTTGCTCCAGGTACCAGCTTCTCATATAGCAATTCTGGATACATGGTTTTAGGATTAATCATAGAAAAAGTGTCGGGTCAAAATTATTTTGATTACGTAAAAGAATATATATACAAACCTTCAAAAATGATTAATACTGATGCTTATGAATTGGATAATGTTATTCCAAATTTAGCTACTGGCTATACAATGTCATTGGAAGAACCAGGGCAATGGAAAAATAATATTTTCGTAAATTTAGCAAAAGGAACTCCTGCTGGTGGCGGCTATTCAACAGTTGACGATTTGCTGAGTTTTGCCAATGCTTTACAAAACGGTCGTTTGCTTAGTAAAGAAAATATTGCTCTTTGTACATCGGGTAAAGTGAAGTATAGAGAAGGAATGTACGGGTATGGGTTTGAAGAAAACAAAATAAACGGGCACCGAATTTTTGGACATACCGGTGGGCATGATGGTATTGCTTGTGAACTAATGATTTATCCGGATTTGGGCTATACTGTTGTTATTCTAACAAATGGAGAAGTCGAAAATTATTGGGAAGTAAGTAATCTAATTAAAAAACAATTAATGGGTTCAGCACCATCAATTGATAATTTTTTTTATACTAAAGATATAATTAAGATAGTATGCAATAAAGGTTATGAAGCTGGAATTAGAGAAGTAGAACGCAATTCGAAGAAGTATTCATTAAGAGAAAATCTTATTGAAAGATATGGTTGTAAGCTATTGTTCGAAAAAAAGACGAATCAGGCAATAGATTTATTTAAGCTAAATAATCACCTTTTTCCAGACTCCACCTATGGCTATTATTATATAAGTGAGGCATATAGGTTTTCAGGTCAAAAAAAGCAAGCGATTGAATATCTAAAGTTATACATTGAAAAAGAGCCAGAAGATAATGATGCTAAATTAAAATATAAATTGCTAATGAAATAGCTAGTCCAATCTCCGAAGAGTTCCTCATAAAAAGCTGCGCAAATGTCTCTGACTTTGCGCATTTTTTTCCTCATATTGAATACAAAAACGTCTCAAAAGTCTGCTGACTTTTTTTGTTTGTCTCTTGTTAGGAGTTTTGTTCTAAAGTCGGAGACTTTGAGACGCTTATGTTTTTTAGATATATTTGTTTTGAGTAGCGCAAAGTCAGAGACATTTGCGCAGCACTAATGAAGAAGACTTTGCGGAGCAGGGGCAAAGTCAGAGACATTTGTGCAGTACTAATGAAGAAGATTATGCGGAGCAGGGGATATTCTGTTGTAATGGCTCAATTAGAAAAGGATTATTCGAAAATTAGTGATTAAAAAAAATGAGAAAGTTAACTTTGGGTGATAGGTTTTTACCACATCAATATATTAGAATTGAAAATGAAGTTGGTATCAAAATACCTGATAACATTAAAGATTTTATTTCAGAATATGCTGATTTGTCGGTAAAGGAAAATAAGTTTATAAGTAATGATGGAAAGTTGTTTGAGATTTCACAATTCATAACTTATAGGATGATGTACGATTTTATTAAAGAATTCAAAGAAGAAGGTTTGGGAAAAAAGTTGCCCTTTGCTATTGATAATGGAGGCTGGGTATTTTGTGTGTCATTTGATGAAGAATCGATGGATAAAATTTTACTATATCAAATGGAAATGGAGTGGAAAACAAAAAATGATGTTTTTGAATTAGTAGCCAATAGCTTTGAAGAGTTTATAAATGACTTGCAAGAAGAAATTCCTGTTCGTCCCTAAAACATTACTCCAATTCCTGCTAGCGCGAGCGTTCCGCTCGTGAAGACAACGAAGATAAAGTTTCAATTAAAGTTTAGAATAAAAAGCTCCAGATTTCTCTGAAGCTTTATCTTAGTAGCGGGAACAGGACTCGAACCTGTGTCCGCCGCGGCGGATATGAGTCCGACGAGCTGTTAAAATTTTGAATAAAAAAAACACCAACTTTTTCAAGTGGTGTTTTGCTTAGTAGCGGGAACAGGACTCGAACCTGTGACCTTCGGGTTATGAGCCCGACGAGCTGCCTACTGCTCTATCCCGCGATGTTTCGGGTGCAAAGATACACACTAAATGCGGTTATGCAAACAATTTTAGTACTTTATTTTTTATAATTTTTAGAAAAGACGGTTTTTCTTATAATTTAAAATCCAGTAATTCTTGGTAAACGTTTCCGTTTAAGCCTAATAGCAAGCCAAATGCTGGTTCGGTTTTTATGCCACTTTCTTTCAGTTTTATGATCTCCAATCTAAAGTTTTCGTCTTTTGAGCTCAGAATTTGGTGCTCAATGAGCATATGTTTGTAACCATTTTGAAGTTCGGTCGGGATATTTTGTCCAAAGATTTCTATTTCAAAAGTCTCAATAAAAAAATTTGCCACAACAGATTCCTGGTTATCAATCACGATTTCTTGAATGGTAAAATTGCTTTCTTTTTCAAATAAAGATTTAATTCTTTCAGCGAAATCAGCTTTTCTTTTCCAGTAACAGGCAATATCCAAATCGCTATTTTCAATATCAATATTTATCGGAATCGTTCCAACCAAAATAGGATCAAACTCAGCAAGGTTTTCCAAAACTTGATGTTTAGTCAAAACATGAAATGCGGCTTGCTGTTTAAGATTTCCAGTTTCTAAATATGATAGGTTTTTGAAATTAATCATTTATGATATCGTTTTTTTCTTCGTTGATTTCTTGTTCTAATCTTTTATTGATATCGATTTTAGCATTCGTGAAAACAAAAATCGTAGCTCCGTATTCTCTCGCATATTGATTGGTTATTTGACCGCCAATTGTCGCCGTTTCAAAATACGGACTGGTTTCTTTAAGTTCTTCATTGTTTTCGTCATACTCTTTAACGCGAATAAGGTTTTTGTATGGAATGCTAAGATCAAACCAGTTCAGATAATCGGCATTGAAAGAAACGGCTTTGATTCCTTTTTTAGAATAATAATTAATAGCTCCGGCTTGTCCGTAATTATCGCAGAGTACAATAGTTTCTTTCTGATTAGGCAGTAAAGCGTAAAGCGAATCTGTTTTTCTGGCCAATTCTTTCCAGCCTAACATATCGGCAAAATCTTGAGGCAGATGATGATCTTTTCCGTCTTCCCAGCGCAGCATTCCCATTTTTTTGTATTTCTCCGAATGCGCCACCATATATTCTGGACTTTTATTTGGAAAAGCCATTTCGTACATCGGAATAAAAAATAATAAGGGCAGCGCTATAAATAAAGATTTTAAATATCGTTTCCATCCTTGATTTAAAATTTGAGATAGAAAAACAGAGCCAAAAGCAATATAAATAGGATATAAGCCAATTACATAATACGATTTTGCTTTAAAGTAAATAAAGATGAGCATCGTAAAAACGAAAGAGGTAAAAAAGAGCCTGTATTTTTGAAAAGGTTTATAGAATAAAACGGCAAAAAGTCCAGTCAAAATAACCAATAATCCGCCAATAAAAAATAGAATTTGATCTTTTACAAAATCACCTAAATCAACATTAACCAATTGCGTTTCTGCCAATTCCTTCATGTGATGCACAATTGGAAAATGATTGCTGTATTGCCAATAAAGGTTAGGAAGAATTAGAATTAATCCTAAAATCAGAGCAAAGTAGAATTCTTTTTTTGCGAGTATTTTTCGCTGTTTAGAAATTAAAATAGCAGGAATTAATCCGAGTAATAAAAACACGATATTGTATTTGTTCAAGAAACCTAAAGCGAAAATTACGCCTGCCCAATAAAACCATTTTTTATTTTCTGAAGTAAGATATTGTATGAGAAAATAATAAAATGCAGTCCAGCATAAAACATCAAATGAGTTTGGCTGATAAAGCATATTTAAACGCAATAAACATGAAAACAAAACACATAAAGCACCGAGAATTAACGCGTAAAGATTGCCTTTTAAAAGTTCGATAGCTTTCCAGACAATCAAAAGGGTCAAAGCGCCAAATAGAGCAGGAAAGAACTTAATCCAGAAAACCGAATTTCCAAGCAGCAGAATAAGATACGAAAACCAAGAGGTAAGCGGCGGAACAGACAAATATCCCCAAGCCAAATGATTTGCTTGATCCAAATGCAGATATTCGTCGCGCTGCAAATCGTATTCGGAACTGACTAAAACATATTGCAGGATAAATTTTAAAACTATAAATCCGAATAAAATTAGGTTTCTTTTGGTCATATAGATTCTGGTTTCTTAGGTTTTTTTGACTTTGGTGCTGTAAGTGGTTTTAAATCAACGCGCAATTCTGTAGCTAAGATAGGACTTATTTTGATTTATGAAGATTTGCAATGTTTCTTGCTGAAATAGTATAAAGCACAGACTTTTAGATGTTTATGGTTTTAAAATATCAAATGAATTCACATTTTTATTACCTTTAGTATCAAGCAAATAACTTTAAAAGAAAATACCATGAAAAAGAAATTATTGATTTTAGCTGTCTTTTTAGGGACAATTTCATTTGCAAATGCACAAAGCATAGGAGACGTGACAAAAGCAGCCAGTAAGGCATCGACAACAGCAGTACCTGCTTTTGATGTTGCTAGTGTCGCAAATCAGGTTATGGGCGTACTGTCTCCAAAATTGAAATTAACCGATGCTCAAAAACCGATTGTAAATTCGTTGGTAAATGAAACGCTAAATAAAAAGAAAAACATTTTGCCTACAATGGCTACTGACAAAGCAGGTTATACTTCTAAAATGACTAACACTAGAGAGTCTTTTATAGCCAAAATGAAAAAGAATATAAGTCCAACACAATTTGATGCGCTTACGTCTTTACTGCCAAAATCGGCTTCGGCAGTAACGCCATTGGCAAAAATGCTTTATTGAAATAGTCTAAAATAAAAAAAGCTTCAGACCATTCTGAAGCTTTTCGTTTTTTTTATGCATTTTAGGATATTACTCCTCAACAGCCGTTTCAAATTCCATGTGATCGATCATTTCGGTCTCAGGTTTTTCTGGCTTAGACGCTTTCAAAGCATTGAATCTTTCCAACATTTCTGATTCGCCTTCTTCACCGCTGAAATAAGGAAAAACATCCATAATTGCCGTTTCTGAAATGGCCGGAATAGAATACTCGCCCATTGTATTTTTCATGATGTGAAGGGTATTGTCAAAGGCTTCGCGAACATCATTTGCCTGAACTAGCATATACATGCTTGTTTTTCTTTCCTTACCACTTTCTTCATCATAGGCAATTAAAGTGATTTTAGATTTAAACCATCTGTCTGCATTCTCAAAAGGATGAATTTCGGCATAATTTGCCACTTTGATAGCCGTGATTTTAAATTCTTCACTCGTATACGCGGCCATTTCTTCAGTCATTCTCTTTTCAGCTTCTGTATAAGACAAAGCATCAACCAAATAAGGCTCTGTTAAAACTTTTTGTCCTCCAGTTTCATCTGTCTTTCTATATTTTACTTTGCATTCGTACCAAGTTGCGCTCATCTCTTTTTTAATTTTAAGGATGCCAAAGATAAATCTTACTGCAAAATAAATAGTTAAATCTTCAAATAGATATTCACAATTTTAGATGTTTTTTACTAATGTTTTGAGATTCTGAAAGTTGTGTTTTTTAATGGTAAAAATGATTTGTAATCACATTCATTCTTTTCTGTTTTGATTAAAATTAAAAATAATTCATTCATATTTTTAATTTAAATATTTGTAATTCAATTGTTTATTTTCTTGATTTAAAAATTAGTAAAAAAATAAGAAAATTTCTAAATCCAAAAAATCAATTTGTTCGTAAGTACCAATAACAATGGCTGGGAACGGAGTTGAATTCAAATGGTATTGGTTTTTGGAGCATATTGAATTTTGTCGCATTTCCAGCTATTGTTTTTATAATTATTAAAAGAATAGGTTGGTGAAATTAAACGTTCAGAAGTTAAAAGAGACTTTAAAATACTTGGAAAGCAAACAGCGCGAATTAAAAAAACAAAATCAAAGCGATACGCGAAGTCTAGAATCAATGATTAAATATTTAAAAAAAGATATGATGGAACAGCACGATTTATCTGATCATCATCAATTGATAAAACAAGAAATCAAAGACACGGAAACTTTTATCGAAAATGTCAAAAATATCATCAAAATCAATTCTTTAAACCATTTTTTATTGTAGATTTTTACTTTTTATTTCAATTTAAATTTTTCGTTTCTGCAATCCAGAATCAATTTGTGGTTCAGGAATAGTTTGTTGCCAATCATTCCTTGCATTCCCGAACGCTTCATTAAGAATTTTTGAAGGTCTGAAGTGCCTTCTATATGCGTAACTTCAGAGAGGTCTAAAATCACTTTGTCAAATTGTATTTTCTTTTTCGCAGAAGCAGAGTAAATGCTCAAAGTATTTCCCCACGAATTTCCTTTTTCGGTTTTTACAGCACTGTTTTTATTACGGTATTGCTGCCAAATTTCTTTTGTCGTTATCAGTTCGTAACCACTAGTTCCTGAATCGTACAGCAGTTTTAGTTTTTCATTTTCGATATTTGATGGAATTAAAATTTTACGCTTTTTAAATTCGAAATTGGAAAAATCATCTTCTTTAATTTTTTCGATGAAGGAAAATTGATTGTTTTTGAAATCTAAAATCGTAATTCGTTTTTCTAATAAATCGGTTCCAATTGTTCCAATTATATTTTCAGCCTTTGAATCATCAAAATTGATTTTTTCGCCATAATTTAAAACTTCAAAAGTATTGGATGCAACTTTCATATTTCCGATTGTAAAAGCAGTCGAAATGAAATTGTTTGCAGCATCAATTGTAATCTGATTGTGAAATTTTTGAGCAATAGATTCCAATGATTTTTTATAGAACACAGTAACAGCAGAACCTGAATCAAATTGCATGTAAAAAGTGTGGTTTATTCCGTTTACTTTTATGGGCAAAAGCAAAGCAGAATGAGAATTTCCGTCGCTCGAAATCCATTTTGTCGGAATATTTTCTACAATTCCCGAAACCTTCAAATAGTTCTCTGGCGGAGTGAATTTCTTTTGAAAATAAAAATATCCTCCCAACAAGAATAAAACAATAACAATTAAAAATACGGTTGCAATTTTCTTAAATACTTTCATGGTTTATTTTTTCTGCAAGATTCGGGTTTCGATTCCGATTTTCTTGCAAAAACAATACGACAGTTTTACGCCATTTTTATGACTTGTATTATAAGAATTTGTTTTTCAGTTTTATAGCTAATTCTTGTTTTTGGTTTAAACTGATTCCGTTCAAAATAACGATCAGAAATTTTATGCTAAGAAAGGCAATTAAAGGAATGATGAAAAGCGGAAATTTGAAAGTAAATAAACGTTGAATAAACGGACTCACAATCATTAAAACCGAAAGAATAAGACTTAAAACAATTTGAAGGCTTACAATTTGTTTTCCTATTTCTTTATTTGTTGCATCTTGTGTTTTATAGGTTAAAACTAAAGGAAAAATAACGCTTCCAAACGGAATAATAAGTCCAGATAAAACAGAAAGGTTAATGAGTTTGGCTCTTTCGATTTGGATATTTTCCTTTTTGATGATGAGATTTTCTGGATTGGTTTCTAGAGCTTCGGCAATTGTTTTTAAGGTAAAGCCTTTCAGAATATTTCCAGCTTCAATTCGCTGAATGGTTCGCAATGAAAGACCCGATTTTTCGGCAAGTTCATTTTGAGTCATGTTTTTCTCTTCTCTCAAAAATTTAACTTTATTCTTCATTGTTTTAAGTTGGATGTCCAGAGACGAATTTATGAAAAAACTTTTGATGAAATCGGTATAAAAGAACCTAGTATTATAGGCTAATTCTAAGTTTTAATAAAAAATTAAGTTTTTTACTTTAACAAAAATCACTAACTTGTTGGAAATAAATAATTCTTTATCATAAAATTTCCAATTATGCGAGTATCCGTAGTCCGAAAAAATATAAAACTATTACCAGATTCCAAAAGAGTTGTTGCCCGATATTTTATGAATGGGCAGGAAAGAACCCAACAAATGGTACTTCGGATTATGATGCTAGACGAAAAGGAGGTGTTGCAGACTTTGGAACAGACGCTTAGGGAATTTGCCCGAAGACATCGAAATATTTCGGCAGTATTCTTTAGACACTGCGAAAGAATCAGACCTATAATAGAAGGAATGCAAATCGATTATGAAGCGATGTCGCTAGATCGAAAAATGCTCATTGGTTCGTATTGCACAATGGAATATGCCATAGAATCGGCGGCGATTTTTAATCCTTCAATTGTAGAAGATTTTGATCAAACGGGATTAGAGGCAGGAGAGAAACGCGTTATTATTTCTTTTCGTGCAACTGGAGAAGGACATATTTCGTCGATTGTTTTTAGAAGAGCAATTTTAGATCGCGATAATAATCTGCATATCATGAAAATAGGAAATCATATTGATAAGGCAGAAATTGAGCATAAAACGCTGTTTAATAAAGAGCGATTTTTGAGCAAATTGTATGAAATGCATACTACTGATAAATATATCGCTCAGATTATGCAAGATCTTCCAGAAGAATTTGAATTTGCTATTCTTAAAAATATGCTGGTTGAAGCTTTAAAAGATCCTTTAATTCGCGAAGAAAGAAAAGTGGCACTGGAAGAAATTTTGTGGCTGGCCAATTCTTTTTACGATTTGCAGTTTAAGCATGACTCTGATATTACAGAACGTGTCATATTCCCAATTTCTGATTCTGAGAGCCGCGGAATAGAAGATGCCCGTTTTGTACGTTTTGTTGACGACAATGGTTCGGCTAGAGTTATGGCAACCTATACGGCTTATAACGGACACACCATTCTTCCTAAATTAATTTCTACCGAAGATTTTTATAGTTTTAGAGTTATGCCATTGCATGGAGAAGGCGCACAGAACAAAAATCTGGCATTATTTCCTCGAAAAATAAAAGGAAAGTATGCTATGCTGGCAAGAATTGATGGCGTTAATAATTACATTATGTATTCTGAGCGTGTCACACAATGGAATACACCAATCTTATTGCAAAAACCTAAATTTACTTGGGAATTGACTCAAATAGGAAATTGCGGTTCTCCATTATGGACAGAAGAAGGCTGGCTTGTTATCACGCATGGAGTGGGTACAATGCGACGCTATTGTATTGGCGCTTCGTTGTTTGATCTGGATGATCCGTCTAAAGAAATAGGAAGATTGACAGAACCGTTGCTTTCTCCTTTGGAAGACGAGAGGGAAGGTTATGTTCCTAATGTAGTATATTCTTGTGGAGCGATTATTCATAACAACAGCTTAATTTTGCCTTATGCCGTATCAGATTATTGCTCAACTTATGCTGTGGTAGATATGGTAGAGTTGTTGGACGCGCTTAAGAAAAGCAAATAATAACACTCTATTTGAAGTATTTAATACATAGAAACATAGTTTTTGGAGACTTAAAAAAAAGGCGCTTCACTAATTTAAATGCACAGTTTATCTATGTTTCTATGTGTTAAAGAGTAATTTTTTGATTTTGACTAATAGCTTAGGCGACATTATCTTTTGTTGAGGTTTGGTATTTTCTCCGTCAGGTTTTTCCAATATCGTTTTGGCATGTGTTTGATATGAAGTTTGGTGTTTTTTCTAGATTCGATATTGACACTTTTGAAATAATTACGCCATAAATTCTCGAAAAATTCTTCGTTTTCATCGTTGATTTCCGCTAGAAAACTAGAGGACGGATTTGACTCAAATTGCATTTCGACCGTAGAAACATTTTCAAGGTCGTAATAAATTCCGTATTTGCGTTTAGAATCGTAAATCAGCCAGCGCTGGTCGGCGTAACGGTTTTTAAAATGCTGTTCGATAAGTGGTAAAACGTCGCAATCTGGTTCTATTATGGCATAATATAATCCGTCTTTTGTTAGTTTAAAACGAACAAAGGCTTTCATTCTATGACTTTCTTTTCCTGTTAAGTGTGCTGCTTTTTTTACATTCAAAACTTCACTTCGGCTTAAATCTCCTTCAATATTAATTTTACTTGCAAAAACATAGGCTGCAAATCGGAACAAAATTTCTTCAATTTGATCCAATTCAGATAAAAAAGCAAAATAAAGATTGTTGAAGCCATGATGAGAAAGACGTTCCTGCAAACCATTCAAAACCCGATTAGCTTTTACCTCATCAGTTGTTACAGAATGTGTATTGGAGAAAAGCAAAGTGTTTGAAATCTCTTCTTTGGCAAAAACAACATCTTTAAGTTTGTACTCGTAGATTTCAAAAATAGCTGTAAGCCAGCCTTCATAACTTCCATCATAAAGAATTTGTGTCATTTGAATTAAAATAAAGCAAGCTGGTTCGAAAAATTATTCTTGTATTTACTGTTTTGCAAATTCAAAATCTGATTTTTTATTTGAATCGGGGTCAAGTCTTTTTGTAAATAAAAAGGCGAAGAGAAAGCTAAAAAATACTTGGATCTGCTGTACGAAATGCCAAGTTTCTTTAAATCATCAGGTTGTAATTTTTTGAAAGTTCTAGCTGCAACAATCTTTTTCGCGCCCAAAAAACCTATTCCCGGAATACGTTGAATCATTTCTAAATCGGCCGTATTAATATCAACAGGAAACTGATGAAGATTTCGCAAAGCCCATCCTAATTTTGGATCAATATCCAAGTCAAGATTCGGTTGGTCAAAACCAACAATTTCATTTACATTAAATCCATAATAGCGAATGAGCCAATCGGCTTGGTATAAACGATTTTCGCGAATCATAGGTACAGGAGTTCCAATTGCAGGAAGCCTGTTGTCGTAGCTTATTGGTACATAGCCAGAATAATAGACCCGACGCATTTTCATTTGTTCGTAAAAGTAATTGGCCATTCCAAGAATTTCCAGATCATTTTCTTTTGTTGCGCCAATTACCATTTGAGTGCTTTGTCCAGCAGGAGCAAAAAGCGGTGTTTTATAATTCGTTTTTTTCTCTTCCTGATAACCAATAATCTCATTTTTTAGATATTGCATTGGTTTAATCACATCTTTATGATTTTTGTCTGGAGCAAGTAATTTGAGGCTTTGTTCTGTAGGCATTTCGACATTGACACTCAAACGGTCGGCGTATAATCCAGCTTCTTTTAGTAATTCTTCGCTGGCACCTGGAATTGCTTTTAGATGAATATAGCCATTAAAATTTTCTTCCAATCTAAGTTTTTTGACAATTCTAACCAGACGTTCCATCGTATAATCTGCATTGTCAAAAATTCCAGAACTAAGAAATAGGCCTTCAATATAATTTCTTCTGTAAAAACCAATTGTTAAGTCTACAACTTCTTGTAAGGTAAAAGCAGCCCGTTTGATGTCGTTGCTTTTTCGGCTTACACAATATGCACAATCAAAAATGCAATGATTGGTAAGAAGAATTTTTAGAAGAGAAACACAGCGCCCGTCTTCTGTAAAAGCATGACAGATTCCGCCTCCAGTATCTCCTAATCCCTTATTTTTATTTTTTCGCGTGCTTTGTCCCGATGAGCAAGAAACATCATATTTTGCGGCATCTGCTAAAATTGCCAACTTCTCCATCACTCTTTCCTGTACCATTTTGCCCTTTTTTTAGTTGTTTTTGAAACAAAAATTCATTCTTTCAAAACTAGGAATTCATGCTAAAAAAGAAGTAAAAGAAGCTGTTCTAAATTGTATCAATTTTTTTTTAGAAGATAATTTTTACATTAAAAAATTAATTATATTTAATATTCAAAAAACAGGTATAAATACGGGGTTGTAAATTGTCAAAACTTTATACATTCGCCGAAATAGAAAAACTGATTTCCCCCCTTAACATTGGTTTTTCAAATTTAGAAGTGTTAGCAAATATTAGGAACAAAAGGCTAAAACAATGAAATTTGTAAAAGGACAAGATGTTTCCTACACAGCATTGAGTGGGAGATCTTACAAGGGAACCATTATCGAAAGAAAAATGGATTTTAAAAAGGGGCTTATAATAAAATCAACTTCAAAAGAAAGAGATTTTCATTATCTTATCGAAATACAAAAGAACGGCACGACCGAGAAAATTTTGTGCGCCGAAAATCATCTTAAATTATTAGAGAAGAAAAAACGCGTAGTAAAGAAAGTGGCTTAGTGAGCGCGCGCAATATATGCGACGGTTTTTCTATTACAATTTATAGGACTTTATTACTATAAAGTGGCTTTGTTTTATAAAAAAATCAAACCTCATCTTTTAAACCAATTCTTTTCAAGCTGTTTACAATCCTGAATACGATTTCATCAGAGAACATAAAGTTGGAAAGGATTTCCTTTATTTCAGTCGCAATTAGAGGTTGTAGTTCTACAAGGTTGTTTAAATGTATTTTTGCGGCAGCTTCTTCATTGAGCAGCGATAGAGAAACTGCTTTTAGCAAAGGATCCCAAATGGTTTCGTTAAAATCCATTTTCTCTGCCCAGTACAGCATTTTTTGATACTCTTTTTTATGCATGTAGTAATACCAATAGCCAATATTAATCCACCATGGATGTGAAAGATTTAGCCGACTGGCATTCTCTAATAAATTAAAGCCTTTCTCAAAGTAACCGGCAAAAATTAGCATACAGCCTATTCCTGAAGCAATACCCGATGAATTTGGATTCATCTTGATACATTGCTCTGCTGCATAAAGACAATTGTCCTGATCTTTTCTAAAACAATGTATTAGTGCCTGCGCATACCAAGCCTGCTGACAGTGCGGATCTATATTTAAAGCCTTCGAGACACAATGGCTGCTTTTTTCAATATTTTTTTTCGAATTGTCTATTCCTAGACCTAAAGAAGCCAGATGAATTTCGCCCAGCATGGCCCAGGTAAGAGCATGGTTTGGAGCTAATTCTACTGCATCAGTTAAACTGGATAATGCATTAGCATAATTTTCTATAGAAAAAGAACATTGATACTCATGATAGCTGCAAATCGCTTTTAAAATAGCAGCGTTGTTTGATATTTTGGAAGGTGCAGTCTTCGCAATTTCTTTAAAAATACTGCCATAATAACCACCTATAGCAGATACAATATCTTTTACAATTTCATTTTGAATTTTAATGCCATCATCGACAGTGGCTGGTGTAAACAATTGAGTTAATAAGTATTTTCCAGAAGATGAATCTACTAGATTTACACGTAGTTGCAGTTTGCTGCCAATAACCTGAACGTGACCGGTAATAATAAAATCGGCTCCAAGTACACTGGCCGCTTCAAGAACATTTTCATTAATTTTCGAAATGACATCGGAAGAAAAATGACCAATTACTGATATATCCTGAAATCTTGAGAGTTCTGCGCTTATTTCGTCAGATAGAATTTTGGCAAAAGTTTGTAAATCGGGTCTCTCAACAGATGATTTAAAAGGGAAAACCGTAATAACTGGATTTGTTTTATTAATGCTGATAGGAACCTCAACGTGTTTCTTTTTGTCGTTATGAATAAATTCAGGAATATAGCCGCCTTTTGGAACGTGTATAATAACCGAATTATCTTTTCCTTCAGAAGAATAATATTCATTAAGTAGTTTTCGTAATCGGCCTGCATGAATGCGAACCATTGCATCATCATGAGGATTAAAATGGGAAGGTCTGCTTAATGCATTTACAGCTATAGAATATTCTTTAATATGCTTCTGCCTTTCATCTACAGTTTCTGTGACAATATAGCGTAGAAAATTGCTTAAAAGTGTAGAGTTCTTAAAAGAATAAAATTTTAAAACATTTTCCAGCTCATTATAGATTTTATCCGTGGGGATTTTTTTTATAGACTCCATAATAAATTATTAAAAATTATTAATGTCAAAAAAAAGTCACTGAGGCGTATAAAAATGTTAAAGACCTAATAGTTATGAAGTTATAAATTTATGAAAATATTTAACATGTTAGTATTATTTATCTGATAATTTAACCGTTAAATGTAACCGTTAATAACTCTAATGGTGCATTTGTATTAATTACATTTGTTTGACAATCAGGTAGTAAATGCGTTTGTTCTCTTTTTTTAACAAAAAAAGACTGTATTATTAAGGTTGGAGTTTTTGCATTCTACGTTAAAACTTTTAGGATCAGATAAAAGATTTTGAGGCGAAAAAAAATTGTACTGACAATATCGATTTTTTAAAATAATGTGATTTTTATTTTAAGCCAGGACTGCAAAAATCAGATTAAGGTTGTATCCATACTAAACAAACTATAATCATTATGAAAAAAAAGTTTTTGCAAATGGCGAAGATGAAGCATCTGGCCATTATAATTTGTTTTCTCATAACAACTTTTGCCCAAGCTCAAGATGAGGGGAATAAAAGCATGGAAATTTACGGTTTTATTATGACCGATATTGGTTATAATTTCAATCAGATACAGCCAGATTGGTACGATGTGGTGAGGCCTACCAAACTGCCAGCCTTCGAAAATCAATACGGACCAGATGGCAGTTACTACGCCTCTGTACGCCAGACCAGATTAGGTTTTAAAAATTACTTTGATACAGGAATTGGCGAATTAAAAACACAGTTTGAGTTTGAATTGTTCGGTACGGGTGTCGATGCTGGACAAACTACTTTTCGTTTGCGTCATGCCTATGCGGAGTTAGGAAAATTTGGAGCAGGACAAACCTGGAGCCCTTTTATGGATATTGGCGTATTCCCAAATTCGCTAGAATATTGGGGACCAACTGGAATGGTGTTTTTTAGAAATATACAAATACGCTATATGCCAATTCAAGGCGATACCCGTTTAACCATTGCATTAGAAAGACCCGGAGCAAGTGCCGATCAGGGAGATTATGCCAATCGTGTGGAACTGCAAGATGTAAAAGCGAGATTTCCATTGCCAGATCTTTCAGCAGAATATCATGTTGGAACAAAATGGGGTTATGTGGAATTAGCAGGTATCGTAAGAAAAATTGAATGGAAAGATCTGAATAATGATCAGTATGATTTGTCTGGAGATGCTGTAGGCTGGGGGCTTAATTTAAGCACAAACATCAATTTTAGTAAAAATGATGTTTTTAGAGGACAGGTTGTGTACGGAGAAGGAATACAAAACTACATGAACGACGCTCCAGTCGATATTGGTATTCAAAACAATTTTGGTAATCCGGTAACGCCTGTAAAAGGTGTTACGCTCCCTTTAATTGGTGTTGTAGCTTTTTTAGATCATACTTGGAGCGAAAAATTTAGTACCGCAATAGGATATTCTATGATTGATATCGATAATTCAGACGGACAGACAGACGATGCTTTTAAAAAGGGACAATATATATTAGGAAATCTTTTATATACGCCCGTTAAAAACTGTATGGTAGGAGTGGAGTTTCAGTGGGGTAATCGTGAAAATTTTAACGATGGATGGAGCACTTCTATAAACAAGTTGCAGTTTTCTTTCAAATATAACTTCTCACAATCATTTTATAAAAAGAATTAATAAAAGCCTCCTGCTTTTAAACCATTAAAAAAAGAAATTATGTATAAAACTGTACAATACCTGATACTGTTCGGATTGTCTGTAAGTACTTTGAATGCTCAGACTCGAACTGAAAAAGATCTTCTAGGAGAAAAACAAATCCCAGCAAATGCTTATTACGGTGTGCAAACTGCCCGCGCTTTAGAAAATTTTCAGATAAGTAGCTTGACTACGCAATCTTATCCTGACTATGTAAAAGCTTTTGCAATGGTTAAATTGGCTGCGGCACGTGCTAATGCTGATGTGGGCCGACTTAAAAAAGACAGGTTGGCTGCTATCGAAAAAGCTTGTCAAGCGGTAATCGACGGCAAATATCATGATCAGTTTTTAGTTGATTTGTATCAAGGTGGAGCCGGTACTTCTGCCAATATGAATGTGAACGAAGTTTTGGCCAATATCGCGCTTGAACTAAGCGGTCATAAAAAAGGAGAATATCAATACATTGAACCTCATGATGATCTTAATATGGGGCAATCTACAAACGATGTGTACCCAACAGCTATAAAAGTAGCCTTACTGCTTCATAATGATAAACTGCTTAAAGAGGCCGATCTTTTGGCGAAAGCTTTCCATAAAAAAGGAGATGAATTTAAAGACATCCTAAAAATGGGAAGAACCGAAGGGCAAGATGCTGTACCAATGACGGTAGGTCAGGAATTTCATGCTTTCGGAAATCAGCTTGATGCAGAAATTAGCGCTTTAAAAAAATCGGAAGTTTATCTGTGCGAACAAAATATGGGGGCTACTGCTATTGGGACAGGAATTACTGCTTCTCCAGGTTATGCTGAGAAAGTTGCTGCGCATCTGGCAAAAATTACAGGAAAACCAATCGTAATGAGCAAAGATCTTATTGCCGCAACAACTAGCCAACAAGGTTTTGTAATGTATTCTTCTACACTTAAGAGCATGGCAGTTGCTTTGGCAAAAATAAGCAGCGATTTGATCATTTTGGCTTCTGGTCCTCGTACTGGTTTTTTCGAAATCAATTTACCTGCACTTCAGCCAGGATCTTCAATTATGCCAGGAAAAGTAAATCCGGTTATGCCAGAGTTGATGAACCAATTGTGTTTTAAAGTAATGGGAAATGACCTGACCGTAACAGTTGCTGCGCAATCTGGTTTATTGCAGTTAAATGCTTTTGAGCCTGTTCAGGCTATTGCCATGATGGAATCGCAAGGATTGTTTTTTAAAGCAATGCCTCTGTTTAGAAAAAACTGTATCGATGGTATTACTGTAAATAAAGATGTTTTAGCGCATTATATGGATAGAAGTGTAGGTGTTGTAACGGCTCTGAATCCTGTGTTGGGTTATGAAAAAACAACCGAACTGGCCAAAGAAGCACTGGCAACCAATAAGGGAATCTTGGAGCTGATACGCGAAAAGAAATTGCTGACAGAAGATCAGATTAAGAAACTTCTTGATCCAGCAACCTTAACAGGTCAAAAATAACTATCAAACTTAAACTAAAATACCCATGAAATTAAATATAAACTTTTGCAGTAAAATATTTTTAGTGATAATGTTGTCACTTAGTATTAGCATGTTCGGGCAGACTAAACCTAAAGTTCTAATCTTGGCAACAGGAGGAACAATTGCGGGTTCTGCTAAAACTGGAGTACAGTCAGGATATACTTCGGGTCAAGTTACCATTGATGCAATGGTAAATGCAATTCCAGATGCTTTAAAAGTGGCAGATATAAAAGGTGAACAAATTGCAAATGTCGGATCTCAAGACATGTCGTTTGAAATTATGATGAAAGTAGCCAATAGAATTAACGAATTGGCCAATAGCAATGATGTAAACGGTTTTGTAATTACACACGGAACCGATACAATGGAAGAAACGGCCTATTTTTTAAATCTAACTACAAAAACAGATAAACCAATAGTACTTGTAGGGTCGATGCGCCCATCAACAGCCATTAGTGCAGACGGACCTTTGAATCTTTACAATGCTATCGCGGTGGCTGGCGATCCTAAAGCAAAAGGACGCGGAGTGCTTTTGGTAATGAACGATTGGATTCATTCAGCACAATCTTTAACAAAGGTGAGCACAACAGCCGTTCAGACTTTCATGTCACCGCTTCGCGGACTTATCGGTATTACTTCTTACGGAACCAATGATTTCTTTAATTATCCTAGTCAAAAATTTGGGAAATCTTCAGAGTTTGATGTGAAAGGCGTTAGCACTTTTCCACGCGTCGATATTATTTATGCCGATGCAGATATGAAACCAGATTTAATTGATGCTTCGATAGAACGAGGGGCTAAAGGAATTGTTATAGCGGGTGTAGGAAATGGAAATATGAACAAAGCTTCTCTAGATGCTTGCGCAAGAGCCAGCAAAAAAGGAATTATTGTAGTTCGAAGCACGCGCGTTGCGACTGGACTTGTAAGTCGTAATGTGGAATGCAATGATGATGAACTTGGATTAATTGCTTCATACGCTTTGAATCCGCAGAAATCTAGAATCTTATTGTCAATAGCATTGCTGAAACAGAGAAGTCTTGCTGAACTTCAAAAGATATTTGAAGAATATTAAGCATTGTTTTTAATTCTGAAAGGATTAAAAAAACAAACCAATTAAAAAAAACAAAATGAAAACAAATCTAAAATTAGTAATCCTAATACTCTTGATGCTGATAAACCCATCGTTTAAAGCAACTGCTCAGAAAGAATTATCCTATCAGGCCGTTATTGATCGCGCTTATGATAAATTCAAAGATCTGAAAGAAGGTAAAAATGCAGATTATATAAAAGAACTGGCCAATGTAGATCCGAACATTTTTGGAATTGCTATTGTTACAGCTGAAGGTAAAGTGTATAGTAAAGGCGATCTAAACCAGCGTGTTTCTATCCAATCTATTTCAAAAGTATTTACGCTCGCGCGTCTTATAGAAGAACAAGGGGCAAGAGTTGTGGCAGACAAAATTGGAGTTGATGCAACTGGTCTTCGTTTTAATTCGATTGTAGCCGTTGAACTTCAGAAAGGAAAAGAAATTAATCCTTTGGTAAATCCGGGAGCAATTGCAGCGGTGAGTCTTATAAAAGGAAATGATTCTCTTGCCAAATGGAAAAATATCTTAGATACACATAATGCCTTTGCAGGAACCAAACTGAAATTGAATATGCCTGTTTATATTAGTGAAGCAGGAGACAATTTGCGAAATCAAGCTATTGCGCACTTATTATTGGCGTATGGTCGAATGTATTTTGATCCCGTTCAATCTACCGATATCTACACCAAACAATGCGCTATTAATGTTAATGCAAAAGAACTTGCAGTTATGGCAGCAACTTTGGCCAACGGAGGTGTAAACCCAATTACGAAAGAGAAAGTGGTTTCGCCAGAAACTTGTGCATTTACAATGGGAATTATGTCTACAGCCGGACTTTATGACGATTCTGGACAATGGCTCTACGCTGTAGGTCTGCCCGCAAAAAGTGGTGTTGGTGGTGGCCTTATTGCCGTCTGTCCGGGTAAATTCGGAATTGCAGTTATTTCGCCTCCGCTTAATGCAGCAGGAAATAGTGTAAAAGCTCAAAAAGCCATTTTTGATATAGCAAAAGATCTGGGTGTAAACCCGTATATCGTTACTCCCAAAAAATAAGCCTTTTGAGATTTGAAATCACAACTTAAGTTAAATCAAAACCCGAATAAGTATGCAGACGAAAATAAAACTGATTTTGACGCTGTTTCTTTTATGCATACAGTCTATTGTTTTGTTTGGACAAAAAAAAGAGGACTATTTATTTAATGACAGTCATTTTCATTTGACCAATTATATACAAGAAGGAATTTTTATTGATAAGTTCTTGGAAATTATGGGAAATAAAGTTGGGCGTTCTACTTTATTCGGTATTCCGCTGCAGCAGCAATGGTCTTACCAAAATTCGGGTAATTATAGTCCGACATATTATTTGCAGACCGATGCTCCTTTATACTATTATTCTTTTACTGATGCCTTTATTGCCATGCAGTATAAATCGTTAAGCAAAGAGAAACAGGCTCGATTTGATCCGATGATTACAGGATTTAATCCGTCAGATATGTATGCTTACAAACATATAGAACGAGTGCTGAAAACTTTTCCAGGGGTCTTTACAGGAATTGGAGAATTTTCGATACATAAAGAATTTGTATCTGCAAAAGTATCGGGCGAAGTAGCCAGCTTAACAAATCCTGCTTTAGACAGCATTATGGATTTTGCTGGAAAAGTTGGTCTAGTAGTTATTCTGCATAACGATATGGATATGCCAATGGCCAAACAAAAAACAGAACCGGTTTATTTGAATGATATGAGAGATTTGCTCAAACGTCATTCTAAAACCACCATAATCTGGGCGCACATCGGGCTCGGAAGAATTGTTTATCCTGCAGGTTACGGATCTGATTCCTCAACCGACAGACCGCCAAATCATACGGATATTGTGAAAAGCATACTGGACGATCCAGCGTATTCAAACGTTTATTTTGATATTTCTTGGGATGAGGTTGCCAAATACATCGTATCATCGCCAGAAATCATTAAAAAATGCGCCGAGTTAATGGATCAATATCCCGACCGATTTTTATTTGGAACAGATGTCGTTGCGCCTTCAGATCAAAAATTTTACATGGCGGTTTACGAGAAGTACCAGCCACTTTGGAAAGCTCTCAAACCTGAAACAAGCGAAAAAATTAGAAAACAGAATTATATAAAACTTTTTGATGCCGCGCGTAAAAAAGTACGTGCCTGGGAAGCGGCCAATGTTAAGCAGTAATTTTTATTTGTAAAGTTAAGTGTTCTTAAAAATAATTAAAAGCCATTAATATGAAATCAAGATATATTCTAATAGTATTATTTGTATACCATTTTTCGTGGGGACAAATTATGAATACCACCATGCCAGATAGTACTATTGTAAAAGAATCCGATGAAGGACATCGCGGAGGCACTGGTTTTAAGATCGCAGACGGCAAATATGGTTCAATGACCCTTTCTTTTTATGTTTTAGGCCGATATCTAAATCAGATGGGTATAGATGACAGTTATACCAATCATAACGGAGACGTTATTGCTATTGATAGACGTCAAGACATGCAGTTTCAAAAGGCCAACCTTTATTTTCGAGGCTGGGTTGCCGATCCAAAAATAAGATATACGGTTTTCGTCTGGACCTCAAACGCAACTTTAGGACAAGGTGCACAGGTTGTTGTAGCAGGAAATTTACAATATAAGTTTAATAAATATTTTGAATTAGGAATTGGCATTAATGGTCTGCCGTCTGTTCGTTCTATTTTAGGTCAATGGCCAGAATGGCTTCGATCTGACGCCAGACCAATTGCTGATGAATATTTCAGAGGTTCTTTTACAACTGGTATTTATGCGCAGGGAGAAATTGCAAAAAGTGTTTACTATAAAGTAATGTTAGGCAACAACCTTAGCCAGTTAGGTGTAGATGCTGGTCAGTTAGACAATAAATTAGATACTTGGAGTGGAGCCATCTGGTGGACAACCCATAATTTCGGGAAAATACCAACCTATGGAGATTATGAAAAACACGATAAAGTGGCCACTATTCTTGGAGGAGCTTTTACGCGAAGCACCGAAAATCGCCAGTCTCAGCCTGATACAGACGCACCCGAAAACTCCCAAATAAGATTATCTGATGGTACAGGTATTTTTTCTTTAAATGCTTTCGCTCCAAATACGCAGGTAATCAATGCAAAGTATCAGATGGCATCTTTTAATACTGGAGTTAAATACAACGGTTTTTCTTTTGATATAGAATTGTTTATGCGCTGGCTGTCAGATTTTGAAACATCTGGACAAATTCCGGTAACCAAACTCTATGATTCTGGTTTTTCGCTTCAAGGTTCTGCAATGCTTGTGGATAAAAAACTGCAATTGTACAGCACTTATTCTTATATAAATGGAGATTACGGTAAACCGTGGGAAGTAACCTGCGGACTGAACTGGTTTCCTTTTAAAACCAAATTTTTCCGCATAAACCCAGAAGTAATGTACGAAAGTCATTCGCCAGTAGGGTATTTAAGTTATCCTACTCAAGTGGGATCAAAAGGAGTAATTGGGATGCTGAATGTCGAATTGAATTATTAAAAAGACTGTATTTACAAACCTATTTTTTGAGTGGCTTGTAGTGGAAAATAAAATTTATATCAACTTGAAAATTTACATGCATATGAAAAATAAAATAATAACAAGAGCGGTTTTCGCAGGGTTCTGTTTTTTATTGGTTTCCTGCAATACAAAAAAAGAAGAGAATGTTGTGATCGACTTAAAACAGGTCAAGAAAGAAATTCAGGCAAAAGAAAATGAATATGCGGCAACATACAATGCTGGCCAGCTAAAAGAGATTGGTTACTATGCAGATGATGCTATTACATTTTATCAAAACAGACCTCCACTAATTGGTAAAGAAGCGAGATACGAATTTTTAAAATCAGATTTGGCCAATAATACCAATATAATATCATTTGAAACCAAAGAAGTTTTTGTCTCTCGCGATGGTAATATGGTTTTAGAAGTAGGCTATTATAAAGTGACAGATTCTACCAAAACACCAATTAATACGGGAAATTATATGAGTTATTTTGAAAAAAGAGATGGCAAATATGTGTGCGTAAGAGACATGAGTGCTTCTGATGGATTAGTAGAATAATTAAGGATTTCCTTTAAAACAACATTCGGCATAATAAATTATAAAATAAAAATTATGAAAAAGATACTATTTATACTCTTGTTGGCTTTTGGATTAAATGCCAATGCGCAAGGTTCTGTTGATGAGATTAAATTAATACAAGACCTTTACGGAAAATCTAAGGCAGAAGTGGTTAAAGAATATTTGGGTTTGACCGATGTACAGGCAGCTGCATTTCAGCCTATTTACGACAAATACGAAACAGAACGCAAAGCTTTAAGTCAGAAGAAGATTCAAATTCTAGAAGATTATGCGAAAAATTATGCCACTTTGAGCGATGCTAAAGCCACAGAATTAACCTCATCCAATTTAAAGTACAATCAAGATTCTGAAAAACTGCTTGCTAAAACACATTCTAAATTGGTTAAAGCTATTGGCGGAATCAATGCTGCAAAATTTGTACAGCTCGAACAGTATCTACAAGTAACCATACGATCCGAAATTCAGAATGCCATTCCTTTTATTGGCGAATTGGATAAAACCAAAGTACATTAGAAAATTTCTGGGTACAGAATAGAAAGTTTAAAAGAATGATTTTCTACTCTTCTTATTAATATTTTATACTCTTACTATGATAAAGATATTTACAAAATATTTGACAGTTGCATTAATCATGTCTGCCCAGTTGATTTTTTGTCAAGCCGATAATGATGGACCAGAACTTGGGCTTCCTGGAGACAATCTTGATCTTTATGCTGTGATGAGCTTGTTTCAGAAATCAAAAACCATTGAAGAATTTGAAAAAAATCTGAATCTGGAGAAAACAGGAATCAATAATCTGGATTTGAATCTGGATAAAAAAGTGGACTTTATAAAAGTAGTCACAAAGAAAAATGGTAATTCGTTTACTTTCGTTCTTCAAGTTGCTGTAAACAAAAAAGAAAATCAAGATGTTGCCGTTATTTTGGTTGATAAAGACAAAAATGGAAAGGTAAAAATGCAGATTGTAGGCGATGAGCTGCTGTACGGAAAAGATTATGTCATTGAGCCAGTTGCTAAATCTTCACCAGCAAAAACAGCAAATCCTGCCTATACAGGAGATGAACCCGTACAAAGCGCGCCAGCCGTAACAGCGGTTGTAGTAGAAACGGTACCCATTGTACAATATGTATATTCACCAGCTTATGTGCCGTACTATCCACCATATTATTACGGATTTTATCCGCCTTACTTCGCCGCTTTTACCGTAATGGCGGTTGGTATTTATCGTCACAACCATTATTACCATCATCATGGTTATCATGGCGGTCATTATCATGGCGGTAATAATGTGATTATTAATAACAGAAACAACTTCAATAATTACAACAATAATAAAATGAGATCTAATACAGTGCGAGACAATTCTGTTAATAACCGATATAATACCAATCGTGGAGGTTCGCGTAATTCTGCAAGCACACGACCATCGACAGGAAACACCAATCGGGCAGGAAATACTAGTGCATCTGGAAGAACGAGACAAAGTGCATCGCCAAGTGCCGGGACTTCAAATCTTAATAGAGGAAGTTCTTCAGGATCCAATTTTAATAGAGGCGGAGGTGCTTCGTCACGACCAAGCGCTGGCCAAATGGGAGGCGGTTCTCGTAGTATGGGAGGCGGTGGCTTCGGAGGCGGAGGCGGCGGAAGAAGAAGATAAACGGCGTTTTTTATAATGTTTCATCAGAAAAAATGCGTAAGTCCTTTTGGGTTTGCGCATTTTTGGTTTTTATATATAATGAAGTCATGTTTAAAAATACACACAAGATTTTCGAAGCAACTCATTCCGTAGGAATGTTTCATCGGTAGAAACGAGATTTGAATCAAAAATATACGTTCCGTAGGAACGTCTCATCGGTAGAAACGAAATTTAAATCACGAGTACACGTTCCGTAGGAACGTTTGATTGGTAAAATTTTCGCAAATCAGGTGTCCCTACAGGACACAATGTAAAACGATATTATTTTTTTTTCTACCGACGAGATATTCCTAACGGAATATTAAGCATTGTTATCATATAAGATAACCGATTAGTGAAAATATATTATGACATTTGAATTATTGAAAATAATATAAAATTCAAAGAATGGAAGCGGTAGAAATAGAGTATCTAAAAAAACAATCAGCTCAATATTTAAATATTTTAAAATCGACTGATAAAGGTTACAACGCAGAAATCAAGGTTTTAAATTACTCCGAATTAGGTTGTGTAATAACAAATATGCTAAAACTGTGTATTTTGGGATTAGAACAAGATAATGGAAAAAAGTTATCTATAGATGTTGGATTGGTTTTAGAACAAGCGCTTCAATTATTTCCAACCGATGAAATGGAATTGTTGGATATAATTAATGAAATGCAGATTAAAGAATCTTATGCTGAGGTTAAATAAAAAAGCTCCAAAGAAACCTGGAGCTATTCATTCCGTAGGAATGTTTCGTCGGTAGAAACGAAATTTAAATCACGATTACACGTTCCGTAGGAACGTCTCGTTGGTAAAATTTTCGCAAATCAGGTGTCCCTACAGGACACAATGTAAAACGATATTATTTTTTTTTACCGACGAGATATTCCTAATGGAATATTCAATAATGCTAATTTACATGTTCTGTAGCAAAATTTCTGCAATACTCTTTTATCTGTTCTCTCACGGCTCTAAAATGTTCCATGATTTCAGAATCTGTTCCTGTTGCTTTTGCAGGATCAGGAAAGTTGTAATGATATTTAACAGCGTTGGTTGGAAAAAACGGGCATCGCTCTTTTGCATTATCACAAACCGTAATGACAAAATCAAAATCGATATCAGTATATTCATCAATGTTATTCGATGTATGATTCGAAATGTCTATTCCATCCTCTTTCATTATCGAAATCGCTTTTGGATTAACGCCATGAGTTTCTACACCCGCGCTGTAAACCTCAGCTTTATTTCCTGCAAAGAATTTCATGTAGCCTTCGGCAATTTGGCTTCTGCAGCTATTTCCTGTACAAAGTATTAATATTTTCTTTTTCATAATTAAACAAATAACCAAATGATATTTATGATGCAGAATTTGGGTTCAAAACCGAAAATGAGCTGCAGTAAAATAACAGATGAGGTTATTATAATTGGTTTCTTGTATTTAAAGATTTGTTCTTTCATTTTTTAGCAACATCCTGAATTTGGAGTACAGCATGAAGCATTGTCATTGGTTAGTTGAGTAAGATTGATCTTTTGTTTCTCAGCTGGAATACCACACGCATCTTGGGCTAAACAAGCTGTGGTTTTGTTTTTTAGGACAAAAGTTTTTCCATTAAATTCTAAATCATATTTGCCAATTGTATTGCTTTGGTATTCCACTTCAATTTCTAAGTCTTCAATGTTTAGTTTATCTTCAGACAATTGAATGATGTTCAATAGTTTATTAGGTTTTAAACGATGTTCAAAATCGTTAGCATCCCAAAGCTGAAAGTTTACTGCTTTTTCATTTCTGATTACGCCGCCGCAATCAATAAAATTCTTGGTAATTACCCCAACTTCTGTCACATGAAAATGTTCTGGTACAAAATTTCCGTTTTCTAATTGAAATTCCACATTATCTAATGTTGGCAAAATCTGTTTTATTTCTGATAATTTCATCTTGTTTTTATTTATTTGTTAATTGCAATATTGCGATATAGTTGGTCAAAAAAATGTTTTAGCAACATTTTGATTTTGAAATGGTTTGTGTGATGTTTAAAAAATAGGAGTTTAAAATATCAATTGTTTTTTCGTCAATACAATAGCAAATTGCATTTCCAGAAATATTTCCTTTAATGATACCAGCATTTTTCAACTCTTTTAGATGCTGAGAAACGGTAGGCTGGGCAAGAGGCAGTTCGTTTACAATATCACCGCAAATACATTCATTTACTTTCAATAAATATTCGATTATGGCAATTCTTGCAGGATGCCCCAAGGCTTTAGCAATTGTAGCAATTTGATTTTGTGCGTCTGTAAAATGTTCAGTCTTAGTTGCTCCCATATTAGATTATATTAATATTGCAATATTACGATATAGTTTCGACGTGATGAAATTTTTAACAGATTAATTTAAATAAAAAAGCTCCAGATTTCTCTGAAGCCTTAATTTTATTGATGCTGGTATTTATTTAACTTCAACCGCTTCAGGAAATTTCCATGAGCCATTAAGTATCTCTTTGTGCGGACGATATAGTCTAACCCAGTAATTCCAGCCTGCAGCAACAGGAATACAATTTGGGGTTTTTCCGTCACAACCTCCAAACTGGATAGTGATCGATCCGTCAGCATCTTTTTTGGCTGTAATGTTATTTAAGGTATACATATTAAGATCGTTTTTCTCAAAGTAACCTTCTTTATTGTATACACTTACAGACCAAAATCCGTCAACGGGAACATTTTTTATTTTAAGTTTATACACCGTTTTTCCGTCATTTTTTTTAGGATAAACAGAAAGATAAAGTGCATCTTTTTCTGGATTTCCGCCCCATCCTGTCGCACTTCCTAATAAATGACGTGTTTCATCGACTTTACCTTTTAAACCAAACATTCCTTTTGTGTCAGATAATTTTTTAGAAACTTCAATTAAAGAATCTCTAACTTTTTTTTGACTCACTAGATCCCAATTTGGAACCGAAAAAGCTCCTTTATCTTTTTGGCTAATCTTAATTGCGTCTTGCAATGCTGTAACTTTTGGCAAATCATTAGGATCGTTAGGATCAATAAAAGTTCTGATTGCTAGCATAAGATATCTCGTTCCGATTTTTTCTTTGCTAAAAGTAAAAGTTCCTGGTGCATAATAGGTTTCAGCATAGTGATCCTCGTCAATAATCTGCATAGACATAAAACGTTTGCCAGAATTTGGTAATGTCACAGTTACGGGTCCAGCATCGAGATCATAAACTCCAGAAGAATACAATACATCTCGGTTAGCACGAATTACAGCTTGTTTGTCAATTGGCATTAAAGTTCTATAATGATGTATATTACCAATACCACCAGCATCTTTAACCGAAGTCGTAAAGTACAGATCTGTTTCTGCGCGGTTAAAATTTGCAGCAGTAACTGGAACACTATTTTTTTGTGCGACTGAATCAGAAGTCACAACAGTTGAATCTTTTAATGCTGAAGAATCCGTTTCTGATTTGCCGTTATTCTGTTTGCAGGAAGAAGTCAGTAACGAAATAGCAACTAAAAATAGGCCTGATAATAATTTGTAATTTTTCATATTATTTGAAATTAAAATTAGAAAAATGGTTATTATTTTATTTCTGAAATTATGATTTTCATTTTACAATTTCTGGAAGAGGCATTTTCCAGATATTATTAATAACGTTTGGCTGCGGACCGTAAATTCTCATTACAAACATGAATTTTTCATCTTTCGGAGTCGGAAGCCAGTTGCTTTCTTTGTCTTTTCCAGGCGAAGTACTTTGGAGATAAATAACTAAATCTCCGTTTGACTCATATTTTAAACCTTTGGTTTTATTGCCAATAGAATATCTGTTAATTGGGTTTGAAATCAGAAAACGTTTTGGAAGATTGTACATCGTGATGCTCCAAAAGTATTTGGCTTCAGGCAACTGATCTTTAGTAAATTTCAATACATATTTATTGTTTCCTAAAAGCTGCTGATTGTTTTTATCAACGTTGCTTCCGGTATAAACAGCTTCCTCTTTAGTGTTTCCGTAAATTCCAGCAGCTGCAGCAATTGCACGATTTAGAAAGTTATTTTTAAGTTCTGCACGTGTGCCAAAAAGACTTCCCGCATCTTTGACATTATCTATTTTAGAATTCAATTCTTGTTTGGCTTCGGCAATTCCTTTTTCAATTGCTTTTATCGTTTCTGGCGAGTATTTTGAACTGTCAAAAGGTTGTCCTGGCACAATTCCAATTTGGGCAAAACGCTTTCTCAGTTCTTTTTCGCTGCTGTCTTCGTTTGCATATTGTAATAAAGCATTTAGCGCACTAATAAATTGAAGCGAATCGTAATCGCTTTCTTTCCAGACTGGTAAAGGTAGATTGTATTTTTTTACAGGAGGAGCAGGCTGTTTTGTATATTCATGCAGCGGAATTAATTGATACTGCGCCTGTATTTTTTTAAGAGTTGATACATCGGCTGGATCGTGTAACTGAGTACGGCCTACAAGATATATTAAATTGGTTTCAGAATGTAAAACTTTATCAATGCCTTTAGGAGTTTCTCCTTTCCAATCTGGTCCTGCAATGAGGTATTTACCTGCATTATTGCCAGTTGCTCGCGATCCTACATATTCAAAATTGAAGGTGTAGAGATCTACCAACTGCATTACATAATATCGGTCGTTTTCTATTTTTGGCACTTCAAGAATAACAGGCTCGTCTGAAACATTAATCGGTGCCATTGAATACGGAGTATCGTTATTGATGGTTATGATTAAAGTGTCTGCGGGAGTTGCGCTTGTAGCGACGCTTTTGAATTTGTTAAATCCTGAAAATTCTTTAGCTTCTTTGTTTATTCCACTTGAGTAAATGGCTTTATAATTATAAAATATTGGATAGCCATATATCCAGGCCTCTTTTGCAATAGCAGTTATGGAGTCAGATGACAATGCATTTGCTGTTTCTTGATTATCTTTTGATGGCTCTTTCTTGCAGGCAGTTACTGCTAAAAGTGTGACGATAAAAAAAGCGGTTAAATTTTTCATAATCGGGAGATTTTTATGTTGTATAAGATTTTTTCCTGATTTTTAAAATTAGAGTTTAAAAGAAAAATTATGCTTTTTTGAATGGTAAATGTGGTTGCAAATTATAAGTTGCAACCATTTTGAAATAGTAGAAGTTAAAAATACTGGTATGTTTTAAATTGAAATGTGAAGCAATAAAAAAAGCCCCAGATTTCTCTGAGGCTTTATAATATTGAAAAAAATACTTTTTAGAAATTAGTATTTATTTTTTTAGAACGATCTGCAATATAAGAGATTAACCAGATTACCTGTCCTTCTTTTACAAAGAAAATTTTCTTTGTTGCATAGTCTGGAATACTTTCAAGACAAGTTACAAGGATGTTGTTTGCCGAAATCAAGTATTTTTGGTCGTAAGTGCTTAAAACTCTCGCAGCTTCTTTATTTGTTTTGGCAAGATTAGTAAACTTGTTAAAGTTGTTTTTAAGGATAGCATCATAATCGATAACATCTTGAAGAGTTAAGGCAACATAATGCTCTTTATTCACATTTTCGTCATAGAAAAGAGTTGAAAACGCCCAAACAGCGCCACCAGATAAGTATAATTTATCCTTTTTAGCCAAAGGAGGGTTCGCATCAAATAATTCTTTTGTCTTTTTACGTAGAATTACATTATAGTCAAAAGATTTCTCTTGGTAAGTAGACATGTCGTTTACCTGACTTTTGTTTACCACTGTTTTTTCTACAGCATCAGTAAGTGTCATTGTACCAAAACTAAGCTCTAAAGGAACAAATTCTAATTTACCGTCTTTAAGTTCGTCAATATAACCTCCTTTTGTAGTTTGAGCACCAATATCTAGAAGGAAAGCATTAGCAAAGTCAACAGGCGGTATAGCACCTTTTACAAGTGTTTTTGCTTCTTCGTTAACATCTAATACTTCTAATTGTTTTCCAGTTAAAATCGCAATTTTATTTTTTAAAACATCTAAGTTACGTGCAGAAGCAAAAACAGGAGCCGCTACAACAAAAATGTTTTCCTCAAGAATTTTGTTTTCAGCTTTAATTCTTTGCAATTGGTTGGTAACGATAACACTAGTTCTAGTGATATCTTCTTGTGTAAGTTCACCGTTAGCGGTAATATGGTCAGCAAACGGAATTCTTTCTGTCCAGAAAGAAAGAATTTTGTAATCAGCTTTTCTGATGTTATTTACATCAATTACAGAAACTTTTATGGCTCTACGTCCAATTTCGATTCCAGCGTAAACACTTTTTTGAGAAAATAAATTGACAGAAAAAAATAAGGCTAAAACGGCAAAAAATAAGAATTTGGGGTTGTGTTTGTTTTGCATTGTGTTGAATTGTAATTATAATATAATTTGTTTTTAAGAAATTTTAAAGTTGTTTTTGTGGTATTGATATGAAAATCACAATTTTGGAATAAAAACTAATCGTTTCATTACGGAATTGCAAATTTAAGAAAACATTTAATAATATAAAATCAGTTATTAAGAAAACATGATATTAAATTATTGTAAAGAAATAACGGGTTTTATATAGATAAAGTATATTTATAAAAAAGCTCCAGATTTCTCCGAAGCTTTTAGTAGGTTTATATTTTATTAAAACCTATATCCAGCACTCAAGCCAAATTTTGCAACAATAGTATGATCTGTTTTATCAGCATTGATTAATATACCGCCATAGCCAAGATTGGCTTCCAAAAGAAATCCGCTTTTACTGACCCATTTCCAGCCTCCGCCAGCACCGAGAGCAAAATTAATAACGTCGGGATTCTCGGTATATATCGAGTGATCTTCTGAAGCGTATATTTTTTTGCCATCTGTTGAAGCCAGCATTCCAAATCCTTCAACAAACCAGCCCGACGCGTATTTTTTACCAAAATATCTTCTGTAGTATGGAGATATTGCATAATTTAAATCCTTTTCATTTTTTGTATTATCAAACACATAATAAAAAGAAAGTCCTAATGATGAATTATGATTTAAATGTCTTTCGTAAGTGGCCTGAAAAGATTGCCATAGAGGAGCAATTGCATTTAATTTGATTTCATTATTTTTCTGATAAGGATCGATTTCATTTTGGGCATTGACCGAATAAAAAGCAAACAAAATGATAAGGAGTAAATAGTTTTTTTTCATAAAAAGAGATTTGAATTATTTGATTCCAAAAATCATATAAGAAAAATTAGGAAGGGTTTCAAAAACTCGAAATTGGATAAATCGGCACTTATTTACGAGATTATATTTGATAGTAAAGAACAAATCCAGAGATATTTACGAAGTATTATTAGAATGCATTTTTTGCTTTTCTGACTTTAATAAACAAAAAAGACACCACTCGAAAGCGGTGTCTTTTTTAAGATTATGGTGTTTTAAAAAAAGAAGTAACCAACAGATACTTGAAATACTCCGTTTTTATTTTTATCAGACGAGTTCTCCAAATTATTAATATTAGTTAGACCCAAATTATATCTTACGCCAAAATTTAGTCCATTTTCTAGTTTGTAGCCTAAGCCAAAATTAACGCCAAAATCAAAAGTATTAAACGAATCTTTTACATCTATCTTTTCATTTTTAGCAGAAAGCAAAAAACCTATCTGCGGTCCAGCTTCAATACTTAACCCTTTTGTTACATAATATTTTCCCATTAAAGGAATGTTTAAATAATTTAAGGCAACTATGTCATTATTGAAACTATATCCCTGGCGAGAATACATTATTTCGGGTTGAAAAGAAAATTTTTCAGAAATTGGAATTTCTGACATAACACCAATGTTATACGATGTTACTAAATCAGCATTTTCGGTATTATCTTCACTGATAGTTGCAAAGTTTAAACCCGCTTTAGCTCCAAATTTAATTTCTTGGGCATTTACATTTGCAAATCCTAAAACTGTAAAAACAGCTAGCAATAAAATTTTTTTCATAAAAAGTGTTTTGAATTATTTGATGCCAAAATTCAAAAAAGCAAAATTAGCAGAGGTTTCAAAAGCTTAAAAGTGGATAAATTGGTACTTATTTGAGGTTGTTTTTATATTCATTTGGTGTTTGGCCAGTAACTTTTTTAAAAGCTTTGTAAAAAGTGGTTTTGGAAGTAAAGCCAGATTCTAGACCCATTGCAAGCAAATTATAGTTTTCATATTCAGAATTTGAAATCATTTCCTTAACCGCTTCAACCCGATATTTGTTGATGTAGTTGGCAAAGTTATCTTCTGTTATTGTGTTTACAATTAGAGAAACATATCCTGGGCTTATACCTAATTTTTCGGCAACTTTTTCTCTGTTTAATGTACTGTCAGTATAAATGTGCTGTTCCTTGCAAAGAAGTTCTAGTTCTTGAAAGTAAAGATTATCTGCCGTGATAGATTCGCTATACTCTTCTCGAGTGTCATTTTCTATAATTTGAAGATTGGCGGGCGAAATGGCTAAATCTCTGTTTAAAAAATTGTAAACTGCTTCATGGTCTTTGGCCAGTTTGTATTTATAAATACCGATATAAGCAGTCCAATGAATTATGAATGTGGCAAAAAAAGCCAAAATGCTCATTGTTGCAGAAAGGTCAAATGGAATAAATTTGTTAGCTAAAGCAATAATAAGAAAAGCGAATAGCGATGAAGAAACAATTGTTAATAGGATAAAGATCCAATTTTTCTCTTGTGGATCTTTTAAATGTCTTAGCATAAAATAAGAGTAACACAGCAAAAAAGGCATGAATGTAATGGCTAACATAAGATGAATCAGACCCAGTATTTTGAGTAAACCAGAACCCGATTCAGGAATAGTATAAAGTCCTGCAATACGATCCAGATCGCAAGCAATATTAAGTATCACGGTGTACGCAAAGGGAATAAAATACAAATAAGATTTTTGCTTGCTTTTTACAGAATCATCAATTCGGTTTATAATAAACAGGAATATAAAAGCGGGTATTAGAAATGTCCATTCGATATGATCAATAAAGCGAAGGAAAGGATATGAAGTAAATGCATCTTCAACCTCAAAAACATGATTCAGTAAAATAATGGAAAGTGTAAAAAGCAAACCTGCCAGATATTTATTTGAATTACTATTGAAAATGGAAGACTTTAAAATAATAAAGCCTAAAACGATTCCCTGAAAAACCGCAATATTTAAAAGTGTGGTATAGATCACGTTTTGGTATTTAGTTGTTTTTAAGTTTTGTTTTTGGATGTAATTCGAATGACGCTATTTTTTAAAATATAGCTAATTTCATACTAAATGACAGGGCGAATTTATAGTAATGCAAATTGTTTTTTTAGCAGATTAAGAAATGATTAACTAAAATTATGAAAGAATTATAAGATATTATGGCCTAGGCCTACAGGAAGGTTTATTGGAAAAGTTTTATTTGGAAAAGGCAAAAAAGTTTAGGATTTTTTTAAGAGATTTTGTCTTTGTCGCAAGGAATTTTGTTTCTTTAAAGTTCGTAGTATTATGCAAATTTGGATAGATTTGCGTAGTTGTCAGATATAGTGACGGTAATTTAAGCAAACCATATGAAAACACAATTACTTATAATCTTTCTTGGACTTTTGGTGTTTACTTCCTGTAAAGAGGATAATGCTGACTGGATTTTCGTAGAGGGTGGCACTTTTGAACAAGGCAAAAACCAAATGGTCATTAGCCCCAAAGGAGACACCATAAATGGTTTTACGAGTCCGCACCGAATGGTTGAACTAGATAATTTTTATATAAGTAAATATGAAATAACGGTTAAGCAGTTTAGGGAGTTTTGTGAAAAAACGGGAAGAAAAATGCCAGACGCACCTATAGAAAATGCACATGGAGTAAAAGTATATTATAAATGGATAGACGAAAATCCGATGCTTGCCACTTGGGATGAAGCAAATGATTATGCAAAATGGGCAGGAGGAAGATTACCAACAGAAGCAGAGTGGGAGTACGCTGCTAAAGGTGGAAAGAAAACTAAAAACTACAAATATAGCGGCAGTAATAATCCAATTGAGATTGGTTGGGTAAAAGAAAACTCAGATAGTATTTTTCATAAAGTGGGACTTCTTAAACCTAATGAACTAGGAATTTACGATATGACTGGGAATGTTGGGGAATGGGTTTCTGATTGGTATAATCCTGAAAAGGATAGCTTAGTAAGCAAACACAATCCTCAAGGACCACCAGAAGGAGAAGGATCATATAAAATCTCGAAAGGTGTAAGTTGGTTTTACGAAACCCAAAGTGCAGATGGGAAACCATTAGAATATGGAATTCATATGCCGGAAGTGAGATACCAATCTCCAAAAGATACACGAAATGATGGATTTGGATTTAGAATCGCAAAAGACAAATAAAATTACGGGCAACAGTTATTAAATAGTTTTAGGTAATATCCTTAATGGAAAATAGGTTTATAATTGGATGATTATAAAATTAGCGCATCTGCATCTTAATTCTTTTTGTGAAATCAGGCAATTTGTTTATATGAAAACACTTAAGAATATGAAGACGAAATAGGTTTCGTTTTGCTATGAGAAATACAGGGACAAATAGCTAACTTTTACTATGCCTTATACTCTCAAAATAAAGCTCTGGTAAAACTATTTTGATTTCCTGCGAAGTTTCTTCTTTAACCCAATATAATATGAAATTCACGTTTGCGCTTTTTAGTTCATAGTTTTTTGATTTCATTATCTCAATTTTCTCAATGAACTGCTTTGAGAATTTCAGTACAGATTGACCACTTGAGTTTAAACATTCATTACCTTCAACATGTAGCGTTTCTCCACAGGCTAGTTGTGAAATTAAGGCCTGTCTGTTAATAAAGTAATCTAACCAGATATCTTTGAAAGTGGCATGTATAGCAATTTTATCAGGTGAAGTATAGATTTCAAAATCGTTTATTTGTTCAAGGTTTTCTGCAGAAAGATGATTGAGATAGTTTGCATTTAGGTGAATATTTAAATTGCATTTAGTCCTAGTCATTGCTACGTATAATTGTCGCTTGGCTTCATCTGCAGTTATGTTAAAATTCTCTAGTAAAAGGAATACATTATCAAATTCTTTTCCTTTAGCTTTATGAATGGTCGATACAAAAATTGTTTCGCCATTTTCATTATAAAAATCCTCCAACTTAGATTCACGAATGAAAACCTCTAAGTCAGATTTATATTTTTTATTAAGATTAGTAGTTTCAAAATCTTTGATGATATTCTCGCAAATCTCTAATTTATTGCTATTATTGAAAGTATTTTTTAGCTCTATTTTGGCATTATCCCAAATTTCATCACTAATTGTGTAAATATTAGGGCCAGAATCTATTTTATTCAATAAAAATCTGACCTCAACAAGATTATATAAATTAAAACCATCATTAGACTGTATTAGTTTTGCCACAACACCATTTTTTAAAAGAAGTCCAGCAACTTTTATAGCTTCCTCGTTAGTTTTTGTTATTATACACGTAGTTCCAGAAAGGTCTGCGTTAACAACATCCGTTACGAGAGGCGTAATTAGATTGTTGCTTTGGTAATTAATAATTTTGATTTTTCCATTATCAATTTGATTCGCTATAATTGGTGTTTCTTTTAGGCGGTGTTGAATCTGTTGCACAAATTGATTCGAAAATGAAATCAAATTACTTTTACTACGATAATTTTCAATTAATTCATGTTTTATTGCATTGTTGTCATAGATAAACTGTTCCAGATATTTAGAACTCGCACCTCTAAATTCATAAATATTTTGGTCATCGTCTCCCACTGCTATGACCCTCATTCCCTCATTCTGTTCCAATAATACATTTATAAGGGCAAATTCATCTGCATTCATATCTTGGGCTTCGTCGATTACTAAAACAGTTTTAGTGATTTTATTAGCCTCAACATCCCCATTCTTAATTCTTTCAACTGTACATTTTAAAATATCCGTAGATTTTTCTAACGTGCCAACCTTGCCTAAAAGATCAAAACAGTACGAATGAAATGTCTTAATTTCAATAAAGTTGGCAGCGTTACCAATTAACTTTAGAAGACGCTTTTTAAATTCAGTAGCAGCTGCTCTTGAAAATGTTAACATCAATAACTGCTCATGTTTCACATCTTCCATTAACAATAGCGAAGCCAGTTTATGAACTAAAACTTTTGTTTTTCCGCTGCCAGGACCAGCAGCAACAACTATATGTTGTGTTTCATTGTCTTTTATAATTTTTAATTGTGTTGGCGAAAGTTCTCCAAATAACTGTCTGAATTTTGCAGGAGTAACATTTCGCTTAATCTCGTTTTGTCTCTCACTACCTTTAAAATATTTGTTTAAGAAAGAACTGTAATTAAGCTGGAAATAGTCTTCTACAAACTGAAGGGCATTTTTGTAATCTTCAATCATTCTTTGGGCATATTCGCCCACTATATGAATTTGCTGAACTTTGTTTTCGTAAAATTGGCTGAGCTTTTGGTAATCGTCTTTCGTATATCGTTTTTTATTATCTTGTTCAGTTCGCTCAATGGCTAAACCATTATAAATGACAAGAAAACCGCCTTCTATTTTTATTGCTTCAATTCGAGAGAGATAGAATAATGTATCTTCAATATCATCAATGCTTATTTCTATTTTGAAAAGGTTGGCACTATTTTCATAAGCAAACTTTAATTCGTGTACCGAAAACTCCACCAAAATTTCATCTTTATCTAACTGCCCTTTTATCGTTTCTGTGATGGTTTTATTATAAAAGAATTCAATGATAAATGTTGCAAGTTCATGACGCCTTTCGAGCTTATTTTTTAATAGCTCTTTACTTTGAAGGCAGAATATGGCAATATGATTTTTAGAGTGGTCTAAGTTCTTTCTTTTAATCCAACTTTTAATAGACCAAAAATTAATTATCGTTTTTAGTTTACTGGTGTTTACATCTTGACATCCATAATTTTCAGCATCTTCGTTTAATTCTTTTAAGTGAAAAACACTTTCTTCTTCTTTGAAAACTTGCAGTAAAAAGTTTTCAATTTTACCATATAGCTCTACAATAGAAAGAGAACGGTTTTTATTATCAGTGTTTTTTATAAATGCAGTCAGATCCTTAGAATCGGCAAGGATGTTTTCCTCACGAAACAAGTTTATTATAGTAATTACTTCTTCTTTTATGATACCCAAATGATCACTAATGTAATCTACTCTTGATTCAGGATTTTCATCATTAGCTTGTTTTCTGCTTTTACTTGAAAAGAGTTTTTTTATAATACGAATGCCTTGCTTTTTTTGTTCTTCATCAAACTTTTTGGAACTATTTATTTTGCTAATAGCTTCTTCAGCATTTTTAGATAAAATACCGTTAGCGAAGACCCTTGGCATATTCTGCCCACGTTTTAAATATCCTGCATCTTCTAAGGCTGCTATAGCTGTGGTTACACGTGTTTCTATTTCTGCAACATTATCATCCCAACCTGCTTTACGGGCAATTTCCAATGCAGAATTAGATATTTTAGATGGGAACCTTGTAATGTCTTTTATTGCTTTCCATACCTGCTGAATTTCTTTTATAGAAAGTTTAGTCTGATTAAGAAGAATGAAGTGCTTACTAAGGTCTTCTTCATTAAACAACACAAAACAATCGCCCGAAATATTTTCATCTCGACCTGCTCGTCCAGCTTCTTGAACATAGTTCTCAAGTGAATCTGAAATTTCATAATGAATAACTAAGCCAACATCCTTTTTATCTACTCCCATGCCAAATGCAGAAGTAGCCACCATGATTTGTGTTTCGCCATTTAAAAAAGTATTTTGGTTCTCGGTCTTCTCGTTTTTATTCATTTTCCCATGGTATGGTTTTGCATTAAAACCATCTTTTATTAGTTGCTCGGAAAGTTTATAGGCTTTGAGTGTTCGGGATACATAGATAATTGTTGGGCAGTTTTTCTTCTCAATTAAATCTCTAACAGACAAATATTTTTCTTCTTCATTTTGCTTTTTAAAAACCCTATACTGAAGATTAGTCCTTGACGCTTTGGAAGTGAATACTTCAAGATCCAATGAAAGTTTTTCGATAAAATAATTCCGGATATCTTCAATTACCTTCTGTTTGGCCGTTGCAGTAAAGCAGGATACTGGTATGCTTTCTTCAAGATTTTTATATTCCTGTATTAATTTTATAAAATCGCCAATGTAAAGGTAGTCGACTCTGAAATCTTGTCCCCATGACGAAAAACAGTGGGCTTCATCAATTACAAAACGCGCTACTTTCCTGCCTAAAATTAGTTTTTCGATAGTTTTTGATCGCAACGATTCAGGTGATATATATAAGATTGAAGCAGATCCATTTTCAATTCTTTCAAATGATTTCGCTCTTTCTATCGGATCCAATAATCCGTTAATAGTAACCGCCTCAGTTATTCCATTTTTTTCAAGATTGTCTACCTGATCTTTCATTAACGATTGGAGAGGAGAAATTACAACGGTTAAACCTTTAGTGTTTTCGGCACTCATAAGCGCAGGAACTTGAAATGTAATAGATTTTCCTCCGCCCGTTGGAAAAACAGCCAATACCGATTTGTTATTAATAGCTGCTTTAACAGCTTTCTCCTGAAGTGGTTCTCCGCCATAGGTGCGGTACGAATCAAAGCCAAAGAATTTTTTTAGTCCTTTGTGAATGTCTAGAGCATTATTGCAATAGCTGCATCCTGTTATACAAGGTCTGCCACGTAGTAATAACATAATGCGTTCCACCTCTGGGTAGTTTTTAAGAACCCATGGAGGAGTAATGGAGTGAACATTTTTATGGATTATAAATGAATGAATAAGTGAAAGGCAATACGCCAATTCAATCGGATATTCAGATATTATTTTGGTTAAATCTGAATGTTCACAAATTTCGTTACGAAACTTTAATCTAATCTGTGCTTCTGTGTCAGCGTTAAATTTCATGTAATTTATAAACTGAAAGAAAGCTCCAAACTCTTTTGTGCTGTTTAAGAGAGAATAAAATATTTCTTTGAGTGTTTCGTCAATTTGCCAAAAAGCTGCAACTTCACTATTGAACAAATTTTGCGCTTTAATAGAATCGTTTAAAGGATTGTTTAGTTCTTCTGTCTGAAGTTTATCGTCCTTTACTAATGAATGGTAAGGTTTTGTTGGAAATAATAAAGGGGACAGATGTAGAGTGTCAATGATGTTTAAAGGCTTAATGCCAGCATCACTAATTGTTTTCCCTATGTATTTAATATCGTGATTTAAAATGTTATGCCCACAAATATATTCGCTTCCTTTTAGGAACAGAATAAATTCTCCTAAAGAAGCACTATGAAAGCGATTGCCGTCTTCTTTAATTGCACCTATATCAAGAATTTTACCTTTAACCGATTCGATTTCGGTGTCTATAAATGTAATTAACCCGGCATTGTTTTGTTTTTCTATAAGCATTAAACGCAACAAGATTATGTTTTGGTTTCTTATTAAGAAGAAATAGGCAAGTGTTTAAAGGCGAGTATGATATATAGCTAATTTAGTGTTTAATTTCTAAAATAAAAACAATTTTATTACAAGGTTTTTTTGTGTTAAATAAAGAGGGAGAAAAAATAGCTTTTTTCATTAGTAGCAGGAAGCATTCAAATATCTATCCAGATTATCTTGTATTATTACAATATTTTAGCAGGTGATTTTTTTTCTATATTTTTTGTTTGCATAGCCACTCCTATAAGTGTTAAAAAGCATCAATCAAATTTACTGTCGTTTTAACAATTTGCAGTTAAAAAAAAAATATATTTGAAAGATAAATAATGTATGAAATTTATCATACATAACTACCCAAATTTGGATGACTTTGTGTGTTGTCACACATATAAATAAGTTTAGTGACAATTTTGCGAGCCATCTCACCTACATTAATTAACCAGAAATAAAAAATGAAATTAACAATTACAATCGGACTTCTTTTAATTGCACATCTTACATTTGGACAAGACCGAATTCAAAAAATTGACAGTTTACTCAATTCTCTTTATTCAAAAGAGAAAATCAATGGAAATGTTCTAATTGCAGAAAAAGGGAAAGTTATTTATAGCCGTAGTTTTGGACTTGCAAACGAAACAACAAAAGAAAAATTGAACGAAAATTCGATTTTTGAATTGGCATCTTGTTCAAAGCAGTTTACAGCTATGGGGATCATGATCCTTAAAGAAAAAGGGAAGTTGAATTTGGACGATGACATCACAAAATACTTACCCGAACTTTCTTTTTATAAAGGGGTAACGGTAAAAAACTTATTGAATCATACCGGAGGTCTGCCAGACTACATGCAGCTTATGGATAGTTTATTTGACAAATCTAAAATTGCCACTAACAAAGACTTGATTAATATATTTAGTAAACATCAACCCAAAATACTATTTGAGCCAAATACTAAATGGGAATATAGCAACACAGGCTATGCACTATTGGCTTCAATAATTGAGAAAGCATCGGGTATGACATACGCTGACTATCTAAACAAGGCTATTTTCCAACCGTTGAAAATGAAAAATACCTTTGCGTACAATCGTAGATTATCGCCAAAGAAAATTGACAATTATGCTTTTGGTTATGTTTACTCAGATAGTTTGAAAAAATATGTTTTACCAGACGAATTGGAAGAAACTAAAATTGTTATTTGGCTTGATGGTGTTGTTGGAGATGGAGGAGTTAATTCAACTGTAAACGATTTATTGATTTGGGATGGAGCATTATATACCAATAAATTACTCACAAAAGAGGATATGAAAACAGTTTTTGAATTAGCAACTTTGAAAGACGGAGCTAAAAGGAATTATGGTTTTGGTTGGGGAATTGAAGAAAATGCTGATTTTGGAAAAATTGCAAACCATGATGGGGGATGGCCAGGTTATGTAACTTTTATCGATAGGCATCTTACAAATGATAAAACAATTATAATTCTTCAAAATCACAGCAACGTTACAATTCCTTCTAAAGCAATTAGAAGTATTCTATATAATAAACCATTGCCTGTGCAAAAAATCAGAAAAGAAATTAGTATTACTCCTGAAGAACTTCAAAAGTTTGTTGGGACTTATGCCGTTGAAAATGAGTATGAAATCAAAATTTCATTAGATAAAGACCAGTTATTTTCACAATTGACTGGACAAGATGCGTTCCGAATATTTGTAGAAAGTGAAATGTTATTTTTCTACAAAGTAGTAGATGCACAAATTCAGTTTGAAAAGAACGAAAAAGGAGAAATTTCAAATTTGTTTTTATTACAGAATGGAAAAAAGATAGAAGCAAAACGTATGAAATAAAAACTGTTCGCTTCTTGGTGCGAGAGTCCTTCTCATGAACGTAAATTCTTTTTCTGCTTTTTTTGTTTACATATCCATATATTTGAAAACTAGTCAATGTGTAATATTTATTAACAGACAAAATCTAGAAGAACTATTTCATGGAAATAAAAACTAAAAATAATAGAATATTAATTTTTAGACAAACTACAGATGAAAGAATATGGGAAACTAAGGCCGAATTGTCTGCAGGTGATGACTTCCCTAAATTCAATTATCAATTTTCTTTTAAGGAAAAAATAATTTCTAAAAAATACATTATTGAAGGTTATGATTTCAATTCATATTTAATAAATTTTATCGATAGGTTTATTGAAAACGAAGAAAAGATATTAAAGATTTCTAGAAAAATCTTAGATGATATTAAGAATGTAAACGACAATTTTGCATTGAAACATAATTCAGAGAATTCACCATTATTTTATGTGCGAATTTTGGATATTGTAAATTATTCTTTTAAAGTATATTTTTCAACAGATTACGGTTATGAAGAATATATTATAAAGTATTTAGTATATGATAATGGAGATTTTGTCATAACCAAAGTAAAAAGGAAACTTTGTTATTGATATCTAATTCAATAACCTGAATCATACATAATAAAAAAAGCTCCAGATTTCTCAGAAGTTTTTTTTAGTAGCCCTAACGGGACAATTCACGAACTGCTTTTATAAGGATTTGAAAAGGATAAATCTATTTCAATCATCAAGTTATGAATTTAATGTATAGGTTATATTAAATCTCATTTTTCTATTTTAGATCTTGACTTTTAATTGTTTTTTAAAGGTTTTAATTCATTCTGATTACTTTATGATGTCAAATTCCTAGCATAAGAATATTCAATAGTATAATTTCTGTTCTATTGACATGATGTAGAAAAATCAACACCAGAATCTTTAAACCATCGGGAAGAAGGGAAATTTACTTTATCAACCTGAATGCATTTGAGTTTATCATTTTTAAGAGCAGAAACATAAGATATTGTGCTATTATTTCCGTTTTTGAGATTAAGAGAAATCAATTCATTCGAAGAACAAATTAAATCAATCAATGCTGTGTTTTTGGATAAATCCAAAGTTTTGATCTTGTTTTCTTCACATGAAACTCTCATTAATTGCAGATTGTGAGACAGATCTAAATTTTCAAGTTTATTTTGCTGGCAACGAAATTCTTTTAAAGCTGTGTTTTTAGTGATATCTAAAGTTTTCAATAGATTAGAGTTACATTCAAAATGCATTAAAAGAGTATTTTTACTCAGATCCAAATTAGTTAATTTATTTGAACTACAATTTAAATACCATAAAACTGTATTTTTAGAGACATCCAAAGTCGTTAGTTGATTCGATACACAGCTAAAATTATTCAGTACTTTGTTTAGACTTATATCCAATGCTTTTAATTTATTCTCATTACAATACAATATTTTTAAGTCTTTATTTTTAGAAGTATCAAGGTTTGTCAATCGATTATTTGCACAAGCAATTTTTTCTAATTTTGGGTTCAGATTTGTGTTTAAAACAGATAAGAGATTATTACTGCAAAACAACTCATCTAAAATTACATTTTTAGATAAATTCAAAGTTGTTAATTTATTATTGTCACACCGTAAAATTGTCAAAGCAATATTGTTAGAAACATCTAAATCTGCTATTTCGTTAGATTGACAATCAATATAGTCTAAATGTAAATTTTTAGATAAATCGAGTTTTGTTATTTGATTCGCATGACAGCCCAATTCGATTAATGAAGTGTTTTTAATGATACTTAAGTCAGTTAATAAGTTATTGTTGCAATATAAGGTAGTCAGTAATTTATTTTCTGAAAGTTCTAAAGTTGTTAATTTATTGCCATCACAATTTAAATTGGTTAGCAATTTATTTTTAGACAATTTCAAAGATTTTAAGTTGTTGTAATCACAATTCAAAGTAATCAACGTTTTATTTTGGCTAACATCTAAGGAGGTCATGTGATTGCGCTGACAATTTAATAAAGTCAGTGCTTTATTATTCGAAACATCTAAATCGATACTATTAGATTCACAATCTAGTTCTTTTAACACCTTATTTCCCGAAATATCTAAAGTATTAAGATAATTTTCCTGACAGTAAAGCGCAGTTAAATTTTTATTTTTGTTTACAATTAAGGAAGTTATTAGGTTTTTTGTACAAATTAGTTTTGTTAAAGCTTTATATTCGGTAATGTCCAGATTTTCAATGTTATTTCTAGAGCAATCTAATGTTTTTAAAGCGACAAAATCTTCCAAACCTTTCAAGTCTTGGATTTGTCTATTGGAAACATCCAAATCTGTAATCGAGGCAATATTTGCTGTAAAGACTCTTCCGTCTGGTTCACCAGAATCATATTTTAGTGCAATAAGAGCTTTCTCAAAATTAAGATCTGGAATCACCGTGTATCCAGGTTCGATTTCTGCGCATATTATTTTGCATTTTGAAAAGTCTGAAACATCATTGACATGATAAGGTGTTCCATCAAAATCTGCACTAATACATTTTAGATCAGGATTTTCCTCAGTAAACATATAACTTATAAGAGGACAATTTTTAATAGTCAAATCAGTTAATTGATTTTTAGAACAATCAAAACCTTTTAAAGAAAGACTGTTTGATAAATCCAATGTTTTTAGCTGATTCTCGCGACATCCCAAACTAGTCAAAGTTTTGTTAGCATTAAGATCCAATTCAGTCAATTGATTATTGGAACAGTTAATTTCAGTAAGGCTATTATTTTTTGAAAAACTTATAGCTGTCAATTGATTTTCCTGACATTGTATAGAACCTAGATTAATATTTTGAGTTAAATTCAAGTGGGTTAATTTATTATTATTGCATTCCAAAGTAATTAAATTTGAATTTTGGCTTAGATTCAGAAAAGCCAATTCATTATTAGAGCATTGTAAATACTCTAAAGTGCTATTTTTATTCAAGTTTAAAGAGGTTAACTGATTTTTGGAACACATTAAATACTGCAAGACAGTGTTTTTGCTCAGGTCTAAAGTTGCTAATTTGTTCTTGGAACAATCTAACTGATTTAATTTTGCATTTTGCGTTACATCTAAAGCTTTCAATTGATTATCATAACACAACAAGTGAGTTAGAATAACGTTTTTTGTTACATTCAATGATTTTAGTTTGTTATTGCTACAGGATAAAAAGGTTAAGACAGTATTTTTGCTGAGGTCCAGTTTTGTTAATTTATTTCCGAAACAGGTTAAATCATCTAATGCTTCAAAATCTTGTATTCCAGTTAAATCTGAAATGCTTTTTTCTGAAATATTTAGTGATTTTACTTTAGAAATTACAGTCGTTAATACTTTTCCGTCAGGTTTACCAGAATCATATCCCATATCTATCAGGCACTTTTCAAAATTAGCATCAGGAATTAAGGTATATCCTGTTATTGTTTGTGAAAACAAATTAAGTGGCGCGCAACAAAACAAAATAATGAATAGTATTCTTTTCATAAATATTTCTTTTATAAAAAATGGAAAAACAGAATATGATTTTTCAAGCATAAAAAGGGATAATAATCTCTGATTATAATTTATTTATGAATAAGGAAAACAGTAGAATAAAGACATCGAACTGTTTTTCCTTTTATCTGTCCTGGAATCCATTTTGGCATTTTATTCAAAACTCTCAAAGCTTCTGGACCGGAACCATAACCATAATCTCTTAATACTTTTTGATTCGTAATTGTGCCGTCTTTTTCTATTATAAAAGACAAATAAACTTTTCCCTGAAGTATTTCTCCGTCATCTTTTGGTGCTTTAAAGTTTTTATCTATAAATTTCACTTTTGCAGCCGTTCCACCATTATAATCGGGCAATACATCGAGTTCTGGTGTATTATAAATTTTGTTTTCGTCTATAGTTCCGGGCGTGATTATTGCCGGAGCAGTATATAGAGTGCCAATATTTCCTGTCCCTTCAATGGGTTCATTGCCTAAATATTTAATCTTAACAACATTTGAAATTAGAGCTAGCCAATATCCTTCATCATTTTTAAGAAGATAATAATCAGATGCCGGAGTTGTATCTGAACCACAACCAAGTCTGTAGCCAGTCATAATGGCTAATATTTCGACATTCTTATTTTTAATTATTTTATTAATGCCCCGATAGATATAATCTTTGTCGGCTAGAAAATTGTAGAATGTCTTAACGCTTTGTGCATCAATACCTTTTATGGGAATAAGTTTTTGACTGCCATAATAAACGTAAATGTTGTTTTTGTCTTTGTAATAATTCAGAATTCTTTCAAACGTTTCAGCATCTGCAGTGGTTTCTTTACCATTAATGTATATTTTGTTATTCGCTTTATATAATTGATATTCATAATGATTAGTTTGTGTTGAATTGAGGATATCTGTTTTAGCGTTTTTTGCAGCATTGATTTGCGCCGGAGAAAGATTTTTATACATTTTCTTATTATAAACATCGTAAGCCTGATTTTCATAGATTAAATAATAATAACCATGAAAAGTATTTTTGGATGTTACTTTTCGTGTGTATACAAAAGGAAATTTTTTAAGTTCAGACTTTCCTTCTTTTTCGTTCCATTCTTGTCCATAAATTCCATTTTTGTCAAAGTACCAATCTGAAGATGGAATCATTCCAAAAGTTTTAGCGTCAACTGAAGTAAATGGAAAATTTGCGCCCGCATACACCATTTTGCCATCAGAAATATAACGGCTGTTTACCTGATCCCAAACTTTAATATTTCCTGGATTTTTTGCTGTTAGTGCCGTTTTTTTGCCATCATAATACACAAAATTCTTATCTATAGAATAATGTTTAGACAATGGTCGAATAGTTTTTGCATCAATATTTGGAACAACTGACCTGCCTCCTAATATTAATACGTCGGTTGAAGTTTTCATTAAATAATGATTTACAGGCCGAAGAGTATCTCCGTTATGCAACCCAATCTCACCATCAATATAAATATAATTTTTATCATACATGACGGTGTTAAAAGTTTCTGAAATTGAATTTACATCAGCGTTTTTTATTTTTTTAAAATTATAATAAAGATGATTTTTGTCTTTAAAATAAAGTGTTGAAAAATCGGTCGATATGAAACTTTCGACATCAATATCTTCCTTGATTTCGATATTGTTTTTAAAAAGTTTATACTTTGTTTTCCATACTAAATCCGGGCGAACAAGGTAATCTGTATTCCTGATTTCGGCAATAATTTTAAAACCTGTTGTATCAATTGCTATAAAATCTCCATTATAATAAACGCCATTTTTGTCTAAAGCAAAAAGACCATATTTATTGAATCTTGGAAATCTAAAAGATTCAACATCTGCATCTTTTAGAATTTTTCTTTCACTGGTATTCTTTTGAAAAACAATATAGTTTTTATTTTTGATATAAAGCGGAGCCTCAAAACCAGCATTAGGATTTATTACTAAAGTAGTATCTACAACAGGATCTATTATAGAAAAAGAATCTGGAGTTTGTGCACAGCTTAAATTTGAAATCAATATAATTGATAATACTAAGAAGTAATATTTATTCATGTTGTGGTATGTATTGTGGTTTTTTAGGCTCTCTTTATTATATGGATGCGTTAAAATCTAAAAAGGTTGGAGAGAGAAGAATTTTTTTGCTGTTTTTGCATGTTCCAGATAAATTTTTATGCCATGTTTATTTTTTGTTGAGCGCAAAAACTTAATAATTGGAATAAAAAAAAGGCAAACAACTGTCTCATAGTTTGGAATTATTGAATTGATATTTAATGTTAATTATTTTAAAATCAGATCTTTGTGTTTTTATCTCTTATTTTAATTTTTCAGAATTTCTTTATTCTCTCTAAAATAAAGAAATTGATTTCATCAAATTAACAATAAAAAAAGTGTTTTTGACGAATAAATTGCTCTTCATAAGTATAGATGCTTGAAATTCGGAAAAGGTTGTGACGAAGTTGATTATTTATGACTTTTGCTTTACGAAAAAATCAATTGTAATTGGAAGTTTAACTTAACGGGACTCGAACCAAATTTGCTTGAGGAGTTTAAAAATTTAAGCAATTTAAGCAAGATTTTTCGAACTATAAAAAAAGCCTGAGAAATATAGATTTCTCAGGCTTTGCAATTTTTCTTGTAGCGGGAACAGGACTCGAACCTGTGACCTTCGGGTTATGAGCCCGACGAGCTGCCTACTGCTCTATCCCGCGATGTTTCGGGTGCAAAGATACGTCGATTTTTGAGAAATCCAACGAAAACTTAAAAAAATGTTTTATTTTCTGTATTGAGTTGATATGACTACCTTTGCAAAATAAATAAAGCAAAAAATGTCACATAAAGCAGGTTTCGTAAATATTATCGGAAATCCAAATGTTGGAAAATCAACATTGATGAACGCTTTCGTTGGAGAACGATTGTCGATCATTACATCAAAAGCACAAACTACACGTCATAGAATTCTAGGAATCGTAAACGGAGAAGACTTTCAATTAGTTTTGTCTGATACTCCTGGAATCATCAAACCAGCATACGAAATGCAGGAATCGATGATGAACTTCGTAAAATCGGCTTTTGAAGATGCAGACATTTTAATCTATATGGTCGAAATAGGCGAGCAAGATCTAAAAGACGAAGCTTTCTTTAATAAAATCATTCATGCCAAAATTCCCGTTTTATTACTTTTAAATAAAATCGATAATTCAAATCAGGAACAATTAGAAGAGCAGGTTTCTTTCTGGAAAGAAAAAGTGCCAAATGCAGAAATTTTCCCAATTTCGGCTTTGCAAAACTTCAACGTACCGGAAGTTTTCGGAAGAATTATCGAATTATTGCCAGAATCTCCGGCTTATTATCCAAAAGATCAGTTAACAGACAAACCAGAACGTTTCTTTGTTAACGAAACCATTCGTGAGAAAATCTTATTGAACTACAGTAAAGAAATTCCATACGCGGTTGAAATCGTAACAGAAGAATTTTTTGAAGATGAAAAAATCATCAGAATCCGTTCGATTATTATGGTAGAACGTGAAACTCAAAAAGGAATTATTATCGGACATAAAGGTGCCGCTTTAAAAAAAGTAGGAACCGATGCTCGCGCCGATTTAGAGAAATTCTTCGGAAAACAAATTCACATTGAACTAGTCGTAAAAGTGAATAAAAACTGGAGAAGCAACGCCAATATGCTGAAACGTTTCGGATATAATCAATAGTTTATAATTGTTTCAAGTTTCAGGTTTCAAGTTAAACGTCAGGTATAAAACTTGGCACTTGAAACCTGAAACTTGAAACAAAAAATAATAAAATCTTAGGTACTTAGAATCTTAGCGTCTCAGCAACTTTTTTTAACTACCTTTGCAAAAAATTTAAATAAGGCATTTTGGATTACAAGTGATTAGGTTTTTAGGAAGCTAAGAATCTGAAATCTAAAGTCTAAAATCTAAAAATCAATAAAATGAGTAATAACATTGTTGCGATAGTAGGAAGACCTAATGTAGGGAAATCGACCCTTTTTAATAGGCTGATACAAAGAAGAGAAGCTATTGTAGATTCAGTATCTGGGGTTACCCGTGATAGAAACTATGGTAAAAGCGAGTGGAACGGAAAAGAGTTTTCTGTGATTGATACAGGTGGATACGTTCGCGGAAGCGATGACGTATTTGAAGGTGAAATCCGTAAGCAGGTAGAACTTGCTATCGACGAAGCCGATGTTATTATTTTTGTGGTTGATGTTGAAGAAGGAATTACGCCAATGGATGAAACTGTTGCAAAATTACTTCGTAAAGTAACAAAACCAGTTTTATTGGCTGTAAATAAGGTTGATAATGCTATGCGCGAAAAAGACGCGGTAGAGTTTTACAATCTTGGTTTAGGTGAATATTATACATTCGCAAGTATTTCTGGAAGTGGAACAGGAGATTTATTGGATGCTTTAATTGATGCTTTCCCAGAAAAACCTGAACCAGAAACACCAGAAGTTGAATTGCCACGTTTTGCAGTTGTAGGACGTCCGAATGCTGGAAAATCTAGTTTTATCAACGCTTTGATTGGTAAAGATCGTTATATTGTTACCGATATTGCAGGAACAACTCGTGATGCAATTGATACAAAATTTGACCGTTTTGGTTTCGAATTTAACTTGGTTGATACTGCGGGTATTCGCCGTAAAGCAAAAGTAAAAGAAGATTTAGAATTTTATTCTGTAATGCGTTCTGTACGTGCAATTGAGCATGCAGATATTTGTATTTTGGTTATCGATGCAACTCGCGGATTTGAAGGTCAAGATCAGAGTATTTTCTGGTTGGCCGAGAAAAACCGTAAAGGGGTTGTAATCTTGGTAAACAAATGGGACTTGGTAGAAAAAGATACGATGTCTACTCGCGATTACGAAGAGAAAATCAAAAAAGAATTGATGCCTTTTACAGATGTGCCAATTTTATTCGTTTCTGCTTTAACGAAACAGCGTTTATTGAAAGCATTGGAAGCAACAGTTCAAGTTTTCGAAAACAGAAAACAAAGAATTGCAACTTCAAAATTCAACGAGTACATGTTGAAGGTGATTGAAGCTTATCCGCCGCCAGCAACAAAAGGAAAATATGTAAAGATTAAATATTGTATGCAGTTGCCAACACAAACACCTCAGTTTGTATTTTTTGCCAATATGCCGCAATATGTTAAAGAACCATATAAAAGATATCTCGAAAATAAAATTAGAGAAAAATGGGATTTTGCAGGAGTTCCGATCGATATTTATATTAGAGAAAAATAAAAAAATGAGTCCCCTGAATAGGGGATTTTTTTATGTTTGGTGTCTAGATACTTAAAAGATCAATTTTTTTATTGGCATTATATTTGGATAAATGTAAAAAACACAATTAAACCTTTTGCTTTTTTTTAAGTCTTACCGATCTAACTAACCTAATTTTATGACCAGAATTTATTCATTACTATTGTTTTTAGCCTTTGTATATTCGGCAAATGCCCAAAACAATATTGTTATTAAAGGAACTGTAGTCGATATTAACTCGCAACTTCCGCTAGAACTCGCCACCGTTTATTTTACAGCGGTAAAAGATTCCACTATTATTGAATATGCTACGACCGATAAAAACGGAAATTTCATTATCAATACTAAAAAGTATGATAAGCCCGTTTTTCTGAAAGTAAATTATACAGGATATCAAACTTATTTTGAAGAGCAAAAAACGCTTACAGAAAGTAAAGACTTTGGTAAATTGTACCTACTTGAAAATGCTAATGTATTAAATGAAGTAATAATTAAAAGCGAAGCACCGCCCATTACCATCAAAAAAGATACATTAGAATTTAACGCCGGTTCGTACAAAGTGCGTCCAGATGCAAATGTGGAAACTTTATTGAAACAGTTGCCAGGATTTGATGTTGACAATACAGGAAAAATTACCGTAAATGGGCGAGAAGTCAATCAAGTTTTAGTCAACGGAAAAGCATTTTTTGATAAAGATGGAGCTATTGCCATTAAAAATCTTCCGGCAGATATTATTAAAAAAGTTCAGGTTTCTGATTTTAAAACCAAAAAAGAAGAACTTTCTAAACAAGAATCTACTTCAGATTATTCGAGTATAAATATTACAATCGACGAAAAGAAAAACAAAGGGTATTTTGGTAAAGTACTTGGAGGATATGGTTCAGACGAACGCTATGAAAGTAGTTTGATGATGAATTTCTTCAAGAACAAACAAAAAATTAGTGTTTTAGCATCTTCAAATAATATCAACTCAACCGGATTCTCTATGGATGAGGTGTTTGATAATATGGGAGGAGGAAGAAATGCAAAAGGAGGCAGTCAAGGTGCGAGCAGTGGAGGAAAAGGGATTACACAGTCGACTTTGGCTGGGATTAATTATTCTGACGATTGGACAAAGGATTTGGAGTTTATGAGCAGTTATAACTTTACAAATGCGGTGACTAAAAACGACAGCAAATCCAACCAACTTAGTTTTTTGCCAACGGGAAATATCTTAACAGAAGCCGATTCTAAAACTAGAAATGAAAATACAGGAAATAAGGCCAATTTTGAATTAGAATATAAAATCAATCCTACGATGCAGATTGTTATTGCTCCTAAATTGAATTTATCCGAATCAAAAAGTAATGCTGAATCTTCGACTTTCTCTGAAAATGAAAATGGCGATGCGTTGAACGAAAGTACAGCAACATCTCACACAGAAAGTTCTAATACAAGTTTTGCCAACAGTATTAATTTCAATAAAACGTTTGAAAAAAAGTCGCGAAATTTAAGTGTGGTTTTTAATAATAATAACACTAAAAATGATTCGAACGGAATCAACATTTCGGAGACTATTTTCTATCAGGATAATAAACCAAATGACGAAAGAAATCAGAACGCAAAAAATACTTCAAAAAGCGATGCTTATTCACTAGATTTAGAATATACAGAGCCGATTACAGATTCCCTTCGCGTTCGTTTTGGTACCGATTTTGACTGGCAAAGTTCGATGAATGATCAAAAGACATTTAATTTTGATGATGCTTCACAAGACTATTCAGATTTAAACTTGTCTCTAACAAATTATACCACATCCAAACAAAATTCGATTACACCAAAAGTGGGTATTAGTTGGCAGAAAAGTAAATATACGCTTAATATCAATTCTAGAACATCCATTGTAGAGTTTGATAATCATTCTTTTTATTTAAATCAAGCAACCGATTTGAATAAAAGATACATGCTTCCTTACGGAACGGCACAACTTCGATATAAATTTAATCGTTCTAAAAATTTAACTTTTAAATACGATTATTCTAATGCGCTTCCGTCGGCAACACAATTAATGCCAGTTGCAGATTTAAATAATCCGTTGAATAGTGTAATTGGTAATCCAAACTTAAATCCGATTGAGAAAAATACGGCAGGAATCGATTTTAAAAACTTTGATTTTAGAACGCGTTCTGGCTATAGCCTGTTCCTTAAAGGAGATTATTACAATAATGATATAGTTTCAACTTCTATTTATGATGATAGCGGAAAAAGAAATACAACTTATGTAAATATTTCGGGAACGTATTCGGCTTCGGTTGGAGGAAATTGGAATCAGCAAGTTAAAAAAGATGCTCATACTTTAAGATACGGCTTGCGTTTAAGCGGTAATTATAATTTTGATAAAGGATTTACAAATGCGGTTATGTACAATGCAAAATCGGTTGTAATTACGCCAAGTGTTTATGCTTCTTATGATTATGGAGAAGTGCTTTCGATTGCGCCATCTTATAGTTTATCGTACAACGAAACACGATATGAAAACTATTCTAGAGATGCGACTTCAAACGTAATTCACAGAATTAATTTGCAGACCACATCCTATTGGCCCGCTAATTTAATCTTCGGAAATGATTTTGGATATACGTACAATTCAAATATTTCAGACGATTTCAAAAAGGATTTTTTCCTTTGGAATACGAGTCTTTCTTACGGATTTATGGATAAAAAATTATATGCTAAAGTAAAGGTGTATGATGTTTTAAATCAAAACCAAAGTGCCACAAGAACCATTTCGCCAACCTCAATTCGAGATGAAGAAAATACAGTTTTAAAACGTTACGTAATGTTTTCTCTAGCCTATAAGATTGGAAATTTTGCGGAAAGCAAAAAAGGAAGAAAACAGAGAGGATCGTGATTTTTTTTAGGTTCTGAGGTACTGAGATGCTAAGGTTCTAAGGGATAAAGTGACTAATAAAAAAAGAGCAAATCAATTTTGATTTGCTCTTTTTTTATTAGAAAATCTAAAATCTAAAATCTAAAATCTAAAATCTAAAATCTAAAATCTAAAATCTAAAATCTAAAATCTAAAATCT